>JAIBDF010000179.1 GCA_024679535.1 Chromatiales bacterium | reverse complement strand
GCCAGTTCTCGCAGTTCCGAATACAAGTCCGGCCTGGACGACGACAGTTTTGTTGATGACTTCCTGTCCTTCCCGGAAATCGGCGACGCCGATCAGATGTCAGTCGAATGGCAGGTTAGCGGCAACTTCGATAACTGGGATTTTGTCTCGGGTCTGTACTACTTCACAGAGGACGGATCGAACAACCAGGACCCGACGGTGTTCCTGACGTTCCCGGGGACGTTCTATCTGCAGCAGGACGTTACCAGCCAGGCGGTGTTCGGCAATTTCGGCTACAACCTCAGCGACAAGACACGCATTTCTGCGGGCCTGCGCTATACCGACGATCAGAAGGATGCTGAGACTAACGTCGGCAACGGCCTCTATCTTGACTCTCAAGACTTCGATGAACTCAGCTGGGAAGTTGCTGCAAACCATTCGTTTGATAACGGCCTGAACATCTACGGCACGATCCAGAACGGTTACCAGTCCGGCCAGTACCCGGCGCGCCCGTTCTGCCTGTTCGGCGATGGTGACGGACCTGGGAATGATAACGACTGCTTCAAGGCCACCGAGAACATCACGGCCACGAACTACGAGATCGGTATCAAGGGACAGCCGTTTGACGGCTTCCAGATGAGCGCCGTCGTGTTCTTCACACAGTACTCGGACCTTCCGTATCAGATCAGCACGACGACGGGTGGCGGCTTCGACACCACCAACGCGATCGTCGATCAGGAATCGAGCGGGTTCGAGTGGGAAAGCACGTTCCATGTTACGGACAGCTTCCTATTCCACGCGACGCTTGGCTACATCGATGTCAGCATCGATTCGACAACGGGCATTCCGTTGCCGACCGCAGTGGCTCCGCTTACGCCCGAGTTAACCGCCTCGCTCAGTCCTGAGATGCATTTTGACATGGATAGCGGTGGAGAAATTGTTGTGCGCGTAGACTGGTCCCACCGCGGCGAAATGTACGGCGAACCGACGAACGATCCGGGCCGCCTGACAAAGATCGAAAGCCGCGACCTGATCAACTTTGACATCGCGTACCACACGGCCGATGGCATGTGGACAACGGCACTCTACGGTCGCAACGCGACGGATGAGCGTTACGACAATGCGCGCCTCAATACCGGTGACTACGTGTTGCGCATTCTCAGCAACGACGCTAGTGAGTTTGGCCTGCGCTTTATCAGGAGCTTCTGATGTAGCACAAGGCTGCAAGACAAAAGAGCCGGCCTTGTGCCGGCTCTTTTTTTGCTCGGGATACGCCAGGGCCCGATGCTACAATGCGTTCCAGCGGGGGATTTATGCTCACAATAAGATACTGTTTATTAAGTCTTTTTTTGCTCTTTACCTTGTCCGGCTGCCAGCCCGATCAGGCAACCGACCCAGCGCCCGTCGAGGCCGCGGCCGACCAGATCGACCTGATCGTCAAAGGTGCACACATCGTAACGATGGATGCTGCGGGTACGGTGATGGAAGACGGCGCCGTTGCCGTCGACGAGGGCATCATACTGGCCATTGGCAACGTGGCCGATATCGAGGCGCGTTTCTCCGCAGTTGAGACGCTCGACGGCGGCAATCGCATTGTCATGCCGGGACTCGTGAACGGCCATTCACATGCGGCAATGACGCTGCTGCGCGGTGTGGCCGACGACCTCGCACTGATGGACTGGCTGCAAAACTATATTTTTCCCGCCGAAGTCGAGTTCGTCGACACCGAGTTTGTGCGGATCGGTACGGAGCTCGCCTGCTGGGAGATGATCCGTGGCGGCACGACGACGTTTGTCGACATGTACTACTACCCCGATACGATTGCGGAGGTGGTGGACAGCTGCGGCATGCGTGCGCTCGTTTCCGCAACTGTTATTGACCAGCGCAGCCCCGACGCCGAGAACGCAGATGACTCTATTGCCAAGGGCAATGGCTTTATCGAACGCTGGCAGGGAAAGAACTCGCGCATCACACCCATTTTCGGGCCGCATGCAAACTACACGCTGAATGCCGAGCAACTGGCCGCCACGCGGGCTGCCGCCATGCAGTTCGGCGTACCGATCAGCATTCACGTATCCGAGTCACCGTTCGAACTGCAGTATTCGCAGGATACTTACGGCATGACCAGCATCAAGCTGTATGAGTCAATCGGCTTCTTCGAAGGCCCGACAATCGCTGCTCATGTTGTCTGGCCAACCGATGAGGAAATCTCGATTCTGGCCGAGCGCAAGGTCGGCGTGATTCACAACCCGACCTCCAACATGAAAATCGCATCCGGAATTTCCCCGGTGGCCAAGATGCTCGACGCTGGCGTGCGTATCGGGATCGGAACCGATGGAGCCGCCAGTAATAACGATCTCGATATGTGGGAAGAAATGCGGCTGGCTTCGTTCCTGCAAAAAGTGGATCGCATGGACCCTGAGGTCCTGCCGGCTACCACCGTGCTGAGCATGGCGACGCGCGATGGCGCTGCCGCCATTGGCCTTGGCGACAAGGTGGGCTCACTGGAAGTCGGCAAACGCGCGGACCTGATACAGGTCGCATTCGACGATGTTCATCATATCCCTACCTACGATGTCATTTCTCACCTGGTCTACGTAAACGATGAGCAGGACGTTGCGTCTGTGGTTGTCGACGGCAAGGTCCTGATGAAGGAAGGTGA
Organism: Chromatiales bacterium; assembly: GCA_024679535.1. Classification (GTDB taxonomy): domain Bacteria; phylum Pseudomonadota; class Gammaproteobacteria; order Steroidobacterales; family Woeseiaceae; genus UBA1847. Next base: position 2,092 of record JAIBDF010000179.1, on the reverse strand, counting down.
GATGCTCACAATCGACACAGAGCGGGTGACAACGGAGGCGACTCAACTCGCCGCCAGAATCCAGGCAGCGCTCGAAGCAAGAAACCAGAATAATTAGGCGAATTCGGAGGATCAGGCGATGGGTAAGAATCTTGGCGCCGGACTTGTCGGCGTAGTCATTGCGATGCTGTCAGTCTGGCTGATCCAGAAGATTGGGCACGCCGTTTATCCGCCGTCGGCGGATATCGACCCGAACGATATCGAGGCCATGAAGGCCTACGTCGCAACGCTGCCGATCGGTGCGTTGTTGTTTGTCGTTGCCTCGTATTTTATCGGCACCATGGTTGGCACCTGCGTTGCGTGCGCCATCGGCACGATGTTGCCGCGGATTTATGCACTGCTGATTGGCTGTCTCATGCTGGTCGCCACGACCATGAACGTCATGATGATTCCACATCCAACCTGGTTCATCCTGGCGGCGGTTATTGCCATCGTCGCTGGCGCATGGCTTGGCACGATGTGTAAGCGTGCGATCGTCGGAAACGATGCATGACGGCTATCCAGGACCTCCTGCCCCGCAATCATTGTTACGGCTGCGGGCCGGACAACCCGAAGGGCATGCAGATCAAGAGCCACTGGCATGGCGATGAAACGATCTGTGTCTACACGCCACGCCCGGAACAGTGTGCCGGCCCGAAGCAATATCTCTACGGCGGCGCGATTGCCAGCCTGATTGATTGCCACAGCGTTGGCACCGCCATATCGAACTATTACCGGCAGGAAGGCCGCCAACCCGGGGATGGCGAGGAAATCTGGTGCGTCACAGGCAAGCTGAGCGTGGACTACCTGGCACCTACACCCATCGACCATGACGTCACGTTACGTGCCACGATCGAGGAGTGCCACGAGCGCAAGACCATCGTACGGTGCAGGTTCTATTCGGGCGAGACACAGACCGCCGAAGGTCAGGTCATCGCGATTCGCGTGCCTAATTCCTGGCGGGAATGAAGCTCGTGCCGTAGTCCATCGGCTCGAGATCGAAATGAGTCGCGAGGCTCTGGCCGATGTCGGCGAACGTATCGCGACGACCGAGCGACCCCGGCTCGAGCATCTTGCCGTAGGCCAGTACCGGGATGTGTTCACGTGTGTGATCGCTACCGTGCCAGGTCGGGTCGCAGCCGTGATCGGCACATAGTACGAGCAGATCGTCGTCCTGCATCAGGTTGAGGACCTCAGGCAATCGTTTGTCGAAGTACTCCAGCGCCGACGCATAGCCCTCAACGTCGCGGCGATGACCGTACAGCATGTCGAAATCGACGAAATTCGTGAACACGATTGAATCGCTGCCGGCCGTTTGGATGGCCTCGAGCGTTGCATCGAACAGCGCTTCGTTACCACTGGCTTTGACTTTTTTCGTGATGCCCTGGTGTGCATAAATATCCGCAATTTTGCCGATGCTGATCACGTCACCTCCTTTTGCGACGAGTTTATCGAGCACGGTCGGCGCGTGTGGCGGCGTAGTCAGGTCGCGGCGATTGCCAGTACGCACATAGGTATCCGGACCCTCACCCACGAACGGGCGCGCGATGATACGACCGATGTTGTATTCGTCAACGAGTTCCCTCGCGATATCGCAGAGCTCGTAAAGTCGATCGAGGCCGAAGGCCTCCTCGTGGCAGGCAATCTGAAACACACTGTCCGCTGACGTGTAGACGATAGGTTTGCCGGTACGCACGTGCTCTTCGCCAAGCTCGGCGATAATCGTCGTGCCCGATGCATGGCAGTTGCCCAGCACGCCTGGCAAATTCGCGCGCTCGATCAGTTTGTCGAGCAGTTCCGATGGAAACGTATTCGTCTTTTCGGTGAAGTAACCCCAGTCGAACAGTACCGGCACACCGGCTATCTCCCAGTGGCCGCTCGGCGTGTCTTTGCCGCTCGATATCTCTGCTGCATGGCCATAGGCAGCGAGGATCTCGACATTGGCGTCGACCCCGGCCGCGAATTCGCCAGTGCTCTCAGCGCCTGCGTGGAACAGACCCATTTGTGCAAGATTCGGCAATTTCAGGGGGTGCCCGGACTCGGCACGCACGCGCGCGATACTGCCGAACGTATC
>JAIBDF010000237.1 GCA_024679535.1 Chromatiales bacterium | reverse complement strand
CGGACGCGGCTAAACACCGGAAATAACTCGATAATCGCTTCCATCGTGTGCTCAATGGTCGGAAAACTGCCACGCTGGCCGTAACCCGTATACGCATCAATGCCGGCACCGATCACCAACTCGCCTTTGTCGGATTGACTGATGTAACCGTGCACGGCGTTCGACATGATGACGGTATCGAGGACGGGCTTCAGCGGTTCCGATACGAGCGCCTGCAAAGGGTGACTCTCTATCGGCAGACGAAGCCCTGCCATGTCCCCGAGTACGCTTGCGTTGCCTGCGACAACGACGCCAACCTTTTTTGCACCTATCGTGCCGCGTGTCGTCTCGACCCCCGTCACCTGCCCACCGTTGCGATTGATCCCGGTGACCTCGCACTGCTGAATAATGTCTACGCCCAGCGCGTCCGCCGCACGCGCGAACCCCCATGCGACGGCATCGTGCCGCGCGACGCCGGCCCGCCGCTGCAGCGAGGCACCGAGAATCGGGTAGCGCGCTTGTGGTGACGTATTGAGATACGGTACCGCCTTTTTGATTTGCTCGGCCGTCACGACTTCGGCATCGATGCCGTTCAGGCGATTCGCGCCAACGCGTCGCTCGATGTCGCGCATGTCCTGCAGGCTGTGACCGAGGTTGTACACGCCGCGCTGACTGAACATGACGTTGTAGTTGATGTCCTGGCTCAAGCCCTCCCAGAGCTTCAGCGATTTCTCATACAACAAGGACGCTTCCGTCCAAAGATAGTTGGAGCGCACGATCGTTGTATTCCGCCCGGTGTTGCCGCCGCCGATCCAGCCTTTTTCGAGCACCGCGATGTTGCGCATGCCATGTTCTTTGGCGAGATAGTAGGCCGTCGCGAGGCCGTGACCACCGCCGCCGACAATAATCGCGTCATACTCCCGCTTTGGCTCCGGGTTACGCCAGGCTTCCGGCCAGTCGCGATTATGGCGAAACGCGTTTTTTAACAGACTGAATGCAGAGTACTTTTTCATCGGTCGATAGCGCCCAGGTCACGCGGGCAATCCTCTGTGAATTGCGGCAGCGCATCATCCAGCTCGTGATAGTCGGACTTGCTGCCAACGTAAATATGCGCGACCGCCTGCAGGCCGGTCGGCAAGTCGATGGTGCCTGCCATGATCGATACTTCCCCATCGTCGAGCGGACGCCAGAAGACATTACCACCGCAGACCGAGCAGAAACCACGTTGCGCGTGTGGCGAGGATTCGTACCAGCGCAGACTGTCGCTTTCGAGCAGTTCAAGATCCTCGCTATCGCAAGAACTTGCAGCGACGAAATGACCGCTGGTTTTACGGCATTGTTCGCAATGGCAATACACGACCGGCCGCAGCGGCCCACGAACCGCGTAACGAACGCCGCCGCACAGACAACTACCCGTGGTTCTAGTCGTTGGCGCCATTGACGTCTCTCAGGCGTTCGTTCACGGGGTCGAACGGACTATCCGCAATAACGGTCGCGGCATACCGCTTGCCGAGGATTTCGATCTCCAGCTTCGTTCCCGGCTCCGCAAACTCCGGCTGCACCATGCCGAGCGCGAGCGACTTCTGGACACGAAAACCGTATCCGCCCCCGGTTGCACGACCGATTATCTCTTCGCCCATCAACAATGCGTTGTTGCCCAGTGCATCCGCATCATCAATGCCGTCAACCTCGAGAGTCGCCAGCAGGTTGTTGAGTCCGGCTTCTTTGGCAGCCACGAGACCATCACGACCCAGGAAGTCGCCCTTGTCGATTTTCACGAATCGCTCCATCGCCGACT
>JAIBDF010000046.1 GCA_024679535.1 Chromatiales bacterium | reverse complement strand
GTCAACCTGCGAAAGTGGTTGGAATGCTGATTGGTGCCCAGAGCGAGACTCGAACTCGCACATCCAAAGGACACAGCCACCTGAAGGCTGCGCGTCTACCAATTCCGCCACCTGGGCATAACTCTCGCCAATCGGATCAAAAAACAATCCTTTCAAACCGTTCATACGACAAAACGATACCAGTCGCATTGCCCGTGGTCGACCTGGCATTGTAACCGCGTGATTCTCCGGTAGATAATCATCACGAGCTACATAGGCCCACTAGCACCTGAAGCTAGCGCGTCTACCAATTCCGCCACCTGGGCAGGCTGAACGGCGTACAATTGCAGCTCATGCGGGGGCGCACTTTAAGAAAACGGCGCCCCGCTGTCAATCTACAATTCTCGCGAGAGTCCGGAGTCGCAGCACTTGCCTCAAAACCCGAAGAAAAGCAGGAAACCGCAAAAGGGTAAGCCTTACAAGCACCCGATCCCTGGCCCTAACGACCTCATCGACTTCCTGACCGAGACCGGCAAGCCGCTTAAGGCCGACGCCATTCTGAAGGCGTTTGACCTCAAGGGCCAGCGCATGCGCTCGCTGCTGGTAGAAAAGCTCAACACCATGGTGCGAGCGGGCCAGATTATCGAGAATCGCCGCGGCGAATACTGCCTGACAGCCAAGCTCGACCTTGTAACCGGCACGGTCAGCGGCCACCGCGATGGTTTCGGTTTTGTTGTGCGTGATGATGGCGAATCCGAGGATGTCTATCTTTCGGCGCGCGAGATGCGGCCGTTGTTCGACGGTGACCGGGTCGCTATTCGCGTTAAAGGAATGGATCGACGCGGGCGTGCCGAGGGTCAGCTGGTTGATGTTCTCGAACGCGGCACCCAGCAGGTGGCTGGACAGTTTATCCGCGAGCGTGGCATCGGCCTGGTCATACCGGATAACTCGAAAATTTCGCACCGCATCCTGATTCCGAAAGACGAATCGGGTGGGGCGAAGCATGGCCAGATGGTTGTTGCAGAGATTCTCGATTTCCCCACGTATGTGGAGCAGGCAACCGGTCGCGTCGTCAATATCATCGGTACGCCAGGCGAGAAGGGCATCGCAACAGACATCGCGATTCATTCGCACGCAATTCCTTACAAGTGGCCCGATACCGTAAGAGAGCAGGTGCAGGATTTCGGTGCCGAGGTTCCCGATGCGTCGATGGACGGGCGGACGGAGCTTCGTAATGTAGATCTCATTACTATCGATGGCGCGGATGCTCGTGATTTCGATGACGCCGTCTTCTGCATGAAAGCAGAGAGCGGGTGGCGACTGCTGGTAGCTATTGCAGATGTTGCCAACTACGTCAGCATCGGTTCGGCCCTTGATAAGGAAGCGATCGTACGCGGTACCTCGGTGTATTTTCCGGATCGAGTAGTGCCGATGCTTCCTGAAGTGCTGTCCAACGGTCTGTGTTCACTCAATCCGAAAGTTGATCGGCTTTGTATGGTCTGCGATATGGAGGTCAGTTCTTCCGGCAAAGTGACTAAGGCGACTTTCTTTGAGGGCGTGATGAAATCCAAAGCGCGCCTGACCTACAGCCAGGTTGGCGATTTTCTGAGTGGCGCTTCGAAAACGTCCGTGCCGAGTGAGCTTCAGGCGTCGGTAAGAGACCTGCACGATCTGTACAGGGTATTTGCGAAGCAACGCCGCCATCGCGGTGCCATCGAGATCGATTTGCCGCAGACAAAATTCAAACTCAATGACGACGGTGAGATCGATCGAATCGAAGTTGTCCCGAGAAATGACGCGCATCGCCTGATCGAGGAATGCATGATTGCTGCGAACGTCGAGGCGGCGAAATTTCTGAAGAAGCACAGGATACCCGGGCTCTATCGCGTTCATCCGAAACCGGATACTGACAGATTCAATGACCTGCGCCTTTACCTCATTTCACTCGGGCTGAAGGTCCCGCACCCCGACCATGTTGAGCCACGCCACTTCACGCAGTTGATCGAACAAGTGAAAGACCGCCCGGACAGTGCGGCTATTACGATGGCGATGTTGCGGTCGTTAACTCACGCAGAGTATTCGCCGACAAATGTAGGCCACTTTGGTTTGGCGCTGGAGTCGTACGCCCATTTCACTTCGCCGATTCGTCGTTATCCTGATCTGCTGGTGCACCGGGCGATCCGGCATATTATTCGTGGCGGTAAGCCCGGAAAATACGACTATGCTCCGAAGGAAATGGAACGGCTTGGAGCGATCACCTCGGCGCACGAAAAGCGTGCCGAAGAGGCGACTCGCGATGTCGAGGCATGGCTCAAGTGTCAGTACATGGAGCAGCATCTCGGCGACGAGTTCGACGGCGTGATAACCGGAGTCACCAATTTTGGCGTTTTCGTGCAGATCACGGAGCTTATGACCGACGGCCTGGTGCACGTGACGAGCCTCGCTAATGACTACTATAAGTACGATGCCGGCTCGCAAAACCTCGTTGGCGAGCGCAGCGGACATACCTACAGCCTGGGTGAGGAAATGCGGATTCGGGTAGAGCGGGTCGACATGGAGACTCGCAAGATCGACTTCCGGCCGGTCACAGAAATCTCGCCCAAAGCACAAAAGAAACGATCTGCCAGCAAGAAGAGTCGTAGATGAGCAAATCTCACTACATTACGGGCCTGCGTGCGGTGGAGCAGCTGCTGGCCACCGAATCGACCGACATTCGCCGTATTTATGCCGAGTATCAGACGGCCAACCCGCGGGTCGAGGCCGTCATCAAGGCCGCGCGGCAGGACGGTGTCGAGATCCAGGCTGCAAATCGCGCCCGGCTGACGCAGATCAGCGGTGAATCGCGGCATCAGGGCGTGGTGGCCGAAGTCCGTCGCAGCACTGTCATGGACGAGGGCGGGTTGCGGACGATGGTTGAGACGCGCCTGCAGGAGGGTAAATCACTGCTGTTGCTGGCTCTCGATGGCGTACAGGACCCGCACAACCTCGGCGCCTGCATGCGGACGGCCGACGCTGCCGGCGTGGACGCCGTCATTGTGCCGCGCCACGGTGCGGCCGGTCTGGGGCCTACTGTCAGCAAAGTCGCCGCTGGGGCCGCTGAGCAGCTGCCGTTCGTCCCGGTAGGTAACCTGGGCAAGGTGCTGGGTTGGCTCGGGGATTATGGCGTACAGCGCGTTGGAACCAGCGACAAGGCCGATTGCAGCCTCTATGACGCCAAACTGGTTGGATCCGTGGCCCTGGTAATGGGCCGCGAGCACACCGGGCTGGGTCGAGGCATTGCAAGTCGCTGCGACAGGCTGGTCAGCCTGCCGATGCAGGGTGTGGTCTCGAGCCTCAATGTTTCCGTGGCCACGGGCATCTGCCTGTACGAAATTGCCCGGCAACGATCCTTGTAATAGGGCGGGACCTTGGGTAGGATTCGCGTCCCCGTCCATAAGGTCGGGAATAACCTTGCTGCATCGGATAGTCGGGCAGCTGTAATCCTCCGGAATAACCCGGGCGATTTCATCCATAAGGGAAGACAATGAGACACTACGAAATCGTGTTTCTGGTCCATCCGGACCAGAGCGAACAGGTTCCTGCCATGGTCGAAAAGTACCAGGGTTTGGTTACCGAAGCGGGCGGTCAGGTTCACCGCTCTGAAGACTGGGGTCGCCGCCAGCTGGCACACCCGATCAACAAGATTCACAAAGCCCACTACGCTCTGCTGAATGTCGAGTGCCCGTTCGATGTGATCACTGAGATCAAGACGGCATTCAAGTTCAACGACGCCGTACTGCGCCATATGGTTCTCGCTCGCGACGAAGCGGTTACCGAAGCTTCGCCCATGGCGGTCGCCGTGGCTGAAGAAAAAGCCAAGGAAAAAGAGGCGCAGCAGCGCCGTGACGCCAAGGCCGCTGCCGAGGCCGCACAGCGGGCTGAAGAAGAAAAAGCCAAGGCGGCAGAGGCAGAAAAGGCCGCAAGCGAGACAGCGGCTGAAGAAGCTCCGGCTGAAGAAGCAAAAGCCGATGAGCCCGCAGCCGATGAGCCCGCAGCCGCAGAGGCCGCAGCCGAAGAGGTCGCAGCCGAAGAGGTCGCGGCTGCTGACGATACTCCAGTTGCGGAAGAGGCTCCGGCCGAAGCCGTCGCTGAAGACAAGACTGAAGAAGCTGGGGCTGAAGAAGCCGCAACAAAAAGCGCCTGAGGAGATAAATCATGAGTCGTTATTCACGCAGGCGTAAGTATTGCCGTTTTACCGCTGAGGGCATCAAGGAGATCGATTATAAGGATCTCAATCTGCTCAAGGCCTACGTTACCGAGACAGGCAAGATCGTACCGAGCCGGATTACAGGCACGAAGTCTCATTACCAGCGTCAGCTGGCTACGGCGGTCAAGCGCGCTCGTTATCTCGCGCTGCTGCCGTACACCGACCGGCACTAAACGCCGTCGGCGGGACTCCCTTGCAGGCTTTCGCCGCTTGGCTGGTTGCTAGGCCGCAAAACGCCATATTGGGACTGGCTGTAACTTTGTTACTGCCTGCGCCACAGCTAACCAGTGGTGTCATTATGGTGCTGCTGGTCCTGGCGCAGGGTATGCGTCAAGCTGTTATCAAGGCGCTGGTCGCGGCGGCAGCGGTGCTTACAGCATCGATGCTGTTCGCTACGCCGGTGGCATCGGTGGTAACACTGATAGCAGGCACCTGGGTGCCCGTGTTATTGCTTGCAGTACTGCTGCAGAATACACGGTCACTGACGCTGACAGTTCAGGTGTCTGTCATCATTACCGTCATGACGATGATTGGATTTCATGTCGTCGTAGAGGATCCGGTCGCCTTCTGGCAACCGCATCTGGATTTGATGGCAGAAGTCGCAAGGCAGAGTGGGCTCGAGTTGAACGAAGAGCTGCTCAATGCCGAAGTGATGACCGTATCTGCAGCGCTCGCGTTCTGGATGCTGTATATCACGGGTTTGCTGCTTGGGTATGGGCTGTATAGGAAGCTGCCCGCGGAAACGAGTCATTATGGCTGGTTTCGGGATTTGAATTTTGGACGTGTTATCGCGTTCACTATGGCGCTGGTTTCGCTACTGGCAGTCGTGGTTGGTGTGGCCTGGCTGAGGAATGTTGCGTTCGTATTGTTCGTTACATTCTGGATGCAGGGTTTGGCTCTTCTGCACTTCATGCGTGCTGAGAAGCTGATTCCGCCGGGTGCAGTTGTAGCAGTTTATGTGCTGGTGCCGTTGTTGCAGGTTTTAATGATTACGGCATTGGCAGTGGTTGGATACATGGACGCCTGGTTTGGTTTTCGGCGTCGGATGAAAAAAGCGTAAGGGTTCGAAAAAATGAACGTTATTTTATTGGAAAGCGTTGAGAATCTCGGTGGCATTGGCGATCTCGTCAAGGTCAAGCCCGGTTATGGCCGCAACTACCTGCTTCCGCAGGGTAAAGCGGCCCTGGCGACACCCGAGAACATGAAAGCTATTGAGGCTCGCCGTGCGGAGCTCGAGAAAGCGGCGGCCGAAGAGTTGTCGAAGGCGAAGACTCGTGCCAAAGCGTTCGACGGCCTCGAACTCGTCATTCATGCCAACGCCGGCGCGGAAGGCAAGCTTTTCGGTTCGGTCGGTCCGATCGATATCGTCGAGGCACTTGCCGCGGTTCAGGTCGAAGTCGAGCGTGCCGAAGTCCGTATGCCGGATGGTCCGGTTCAGGAGCTTGGTGAGTACACGATCGGCGTGCACCTGCATTCGGAAGTTGATGCCGAAGTGCTCGTTAAGGTCGTTGGCGAAGAGCAGTAAGAATTGTAGCCGACGGCTCTGCGTCGGCTGTGTTACCGTTTAGCCAGGAAATAATTCTGGTAGGGGAATCCGATAAATGGTCCGAGCTGTGGACGATGGCTATGCAGACGGGGGCGCCGAACAGCGCCTCAAGGTGCCGCCTAACTCCATAGAAGCCGAGCAGTCGCTTATCGGTGGCCTGATGCTCAACGCTCAGGCCTGGGACAAAGTCGCCGATGTCGTCTCGTCGGACGACCTTTATCGCAAAGACCATCGCCTCATCTTCAAGGCGATTGCGAACCTCATAGAAGGTGGTAGCCCGTGTGACGTCGTCACGGTTTCTGAGCACCTCGATAATCGAGGCGAGCTGGAACAGGCAGGCGGCCTGGAATACCTTGCAATGCTGGCGAACGAAACGGCCGGCGCCGCCAATGCTCGCGCGTACGCGAAAATCCTCAGAGAACGTTCGATGCTGCGGGCGTTGATTAACGCCGGTAATGAGATTACCGGTAGCGCATTCGCGACCGATGGCCGGTCTGCCGCGCAAGTTCTCGACGATGCGGAGCGTATGGTTTTCGAGATCGCCGAGAAGGGGAGCCGTGGACGCAAGGGTTTCAAGGCGCTCAAAGATATCCTGCCGGCAACCGTAGACCGTATCGACGAACTGCACCAGTCTGATGGCAGCATCACCGGTATCTCGACCGGCTACACCGAATTCGACAAGTTGACCGCCGGCCTGCAGGGTGGCGATCTCGTCATTATCGCGGGTCGTCCGTCGATGGGCAAAACGACCCTGGCTATCAACATCGCTGAAAATGCGGCGATTGGCTCAAAAAAGAGCACCGCGATTTTCTCGATGGAAATGCCTTCGCAGCAGCTTGCGTTTCGTATGATTTCGTCGCTGGGTCGGGTCGACCAGACGCATCTGCGTACCGGTAACTTTCCCGACGAAGACTGGTCGCGTATCAATACAGCCGTACAGCTCATGTCCGAGGCGCCGATTCATATCGATGACACGCCGGGCCTCTCGCCGACTGAGATTCGAGCGCGGTCGCGCCGACTGCAGCGCGAGCATGGTCTGGACCTCATCGTTGTCGACTACCTGCAGCTGATGCAGATTGAAGGCACCAAGGAAAACCGGGCGACTGAAATTTCGGAGATATCGCGTGGTCTTAAAGCGTTAGCCAAAGAGCTCGATGTCCCGGTAATTGCGCTGTCTCAGCTCAATCGTAGCGTTGAGCAGCGTAACGACAAACGGCCGGTCATGTCCGACCTGCGTGAGTCGGGCGCCATCGAACAGGATGCCGACCTTATCCTCTTCATCTATCGTGAAGAGGTCTATAACCAGGACACGCCGCGCAAAGGTATCGCCGACATTGCGATTGCCAAACAACGTAATGGCCCGATCGGTGATTTCCCGCTGACCTTTGTCGGACGGTACACCAAGTTCGAAAACTGGGTGCCGGACACTTACAACGAATACCCGGACGAGGGCTATCAGTGAGTTTTGGAGCACGAGCGCTTATCAGGCTCGGCGCGTTGGAACACAATCTTGAGGTCATTCGCAAAGCCGCTGCAGGCTGCAAGGTCATGGCCGTCATCAAGGCGAATGCGTACGGGCATGGCATGGTGCATGTCGCCCAGCACCTGAAGCACGTTGATGCGTTCGCCGTGGCGCGGGTTCCCGAGGCACTCGAGCTCCGCGCGCACGGAGTGACAGCAAAGATTGTCTTGCTTGCTGGTGTTATGAATACCGCTGAACTCGCTGCTGCAATGGAATACGAATTCGAGCCTGTTGTGCATTGCGATGTGCAGCTGGATCTCCTGGATCACTCTATCGGTGGCAAGGTCAACGTGTGGTGCAAGATCGACACGGGCATGAATCGACTCGGGTTCGCGCCCTCCGAAGCGGACACCGTCCTTGCACGATTGAGACGTTCGGCGGGCGTCAACGATATCCGCCTGATGACCCATCTGGCGAGTGCTGATGAAGTCGACGGCGATACGACCACTGCACAGCTGGAGCGCTTCCGAACCATAGCCAGCGGCTTTGACGGGGACGTGAGTATCGGGAATACGCCGGCGACACTTGGCTGGCCCGTCGTGGTGAATGCGCGCTCGGAGCTCGGTTTCACGGGGGATAACTGGATTCGGCCCGGTATCGCGTTGTTCGGTATATCACCATTCAGTGACAAGACCGGTGCCGAGCTCGGGTTGAAGCCGGTGATGCAGTTCGAGGCCAGGCTGATCGCGATCAAGCCCCTGCGTTCGGGCGAACGGGTCGGATACAGGGGAGCTTATACGAGCGATCAGGATACGATGATGGGCATCATTTCCGCCGGCTATGGGGATGGTTATTCACGCCATTTCAGCAGCGGCACGCCCGTGCTGATCAATGGGCGCAGGGTTTGCGTTGTCGGCAACGTGTCAATGGATATGATTGCCGTCGATCTTGGAATCAACCCGGAAGACAGGGTTGGCGACATTGCGACCTTATGGGGTGACGGCCTGCCGGTGGAGGAGGTTGCCCCTTACGCGAATGCGATTCCTTACGAACTGGTGTGCGGCGTAATGAACCGTGAGGACAGCGAAATAGTAGAATAAGAAAGGGGACAGTCACCTTAACTCACGGAGCTAAGGTGACTGTCCCCTTATCTGTTTATGCGGCGAAGAAGCCCATTTTCACGCCGGCCAGCTGCACGACATCATTGTCGGTGAGCTTGCGAGCCTGGGCACCAATCGGCCGGCCGTTGATGAGCGGGAAGTCACCTTCCTTGCCCGATTCAACATGCACGATGTAGTAACCCTCGGCGCGCCGCGTGATGGCTGCAACCTGGACGCCCGGACGCCCGAGTGTCGTCAACGCCTTGATCAATTCCAGTTCGCGGCCGGCAAACGCGCCGCTCAGGACCTGCAGTTTCGCAAGCGGGAGTGCATTGGGTGCCAAAATCGGGTCAATACCGGTCATGGTTGTCACAGGAGCAACGGGCTGTGCCATTTCTTCCTTCTTCGGTGGCGGCGGAACTTCCTTCGGTGGCGGCGGAACTTCGTCTTTGAGAGCCGCTGCCTCTTCCGGGTCCAACTTCACCGATTCTGCGACATCGTCGTGTCCGTGTCTGACGCCGCGGTCCTCCGCTGCGGCAGCCACTGCCTTGTCGGCCAGGCGCTCGGCTCTTGCCAACTGATCGGCATTTTGCTGGCCGGTCGGAATAATCATGGTCTTTTCGAATTCGTCCTGCTCGGTTTCCGGCGCCTGCTGGTCAGAGAAGCGCAGCTGATGGTGGCCGATCGTAATGACGTCACCATGCTGTAGAGCATGTTTCTTGATCAGCTTGCCATTGACGTAGGTGCCGTTGGTGCTGTTCAGATCCTCAAGAAAGGAGTCGTTCAGGATGTTGATGATGAGCGAGTGATGACCACTGACTGCCGGGTTATCGATGCGGACATCGTTGTCGGGCAGGCGACCAATCGTGTATCGCTCTTTGGTCATGTTGTATTCAGCCAGGACCTGGTTGTCCAGGCTCAGAATTAAACGTGCCATGTTTTCTCGCTCTTAGACCAGTGCATCCCTACGAACGGAACAAGCCAGCAATCTTCGCAATCAGGGCCCTTTTTGCCGGGAAGGCTTCCTTAACCTGAGCAAGCATCACTGACACGTTATCGCGTCCGCCGTGGTCGTTGGCCAAGTCAATAAGTTGTTGACCAACTTTGTCAAGACTAGCATTAAAAGTACTGATAGTTAAGTGAATATCGTCATCTTCGACCATGTCCGGCAAGCCGTCAGAGCACAGCAGATAGATATCGTCGGGTAGCGCATCGTATTCGCGAACCTCGACCTCTACGGTCGGTTCGACACCGAGCGCGCGCGTGACATAGTTGCGATTGGTGGAGCGCTGCGCTTCTTCCTGAGAATAAAAGCCGCGGTCAACAAGTTCCTGGAGCAGGGAGTGGTCCAGTGTGATTTGTTCGAGTGTCCCATCGCGCAGGCGGTAGGCGCGAGAATCGCCGACGTGGGCGACCGAGATCTTGTCATCGTAAAACATGCAGGCCACGATCGTGGTACCCATGCCTTCACAATCCGTCTGGCTTTGGGCGGTCTGGTAAATGATTTTGTTGGATCGGTAGACCGCATCACGCAGGATGATCGACAGACGCATCAGGCCACTATGCGGATCAATGTCATTCAATTCCTCACGGAGCGCGCCTTCACCCGCTAGCTGTGTGACGATTTCTACGGCGATTCCGCTGGCAACCTCACCGGCGTTGTAGCCACCCATGCCGTCCGCGAGGACCATCAGGCCGATATCCGGATTGGAACCGATCGCATCCTCGTTGTGGTCGCGAACGCGTCCCGTATCCGTAAACTCGGCAATTTCAATTTTTCCGCGCAAACTTATCGTCAAGGTACTAATCGCTCTTTGTTACTTATGAAACTCTGACGCAATTCCTAAGTGCGATCGCCATTTCGGCGCCGCAGGAAAAGCGATCAGCTGGACGTTTCGCCATGGCTTTGGCCAGGACGGCATCGACGCTCGGAGGTATACCGGCGCGGCGTGCTGAGACCGCGGCGGGATCTTCCGTTGTAATCTTTGTCATCAATACAGCGATGTTCGATGCTCTGAACGGTACTTCGCCAACTAGAAGTTCGTACAGGGTAACACCAAGTGAGAACAAGTCCGATAGCCCCGTAAGGTTTTCCGCACCTAGCTGTTCGGGCGACATGTACATGGGAGTACCGAGAACGATGCCCGTCTTGGTGCTATTGTTGTCTGTCATACGTGCGACACCAAAATCGCTGATCTTGAGCGAACCCTCTTTCGGGTTGTACAGCAGGTTGGCTGGCTTGACATCGCGATGGATCACGCCCTGGTTGTGTGCATAATCGAGCGCCTCGGCCGTCGTGGCAGCCAGCTCGAGAGCACGCTTTGGAGCCAGCAGCTTCTTCGGGTCCGTGAAACTGCGTAACGGAATTCCCGGCACGTATTCCATGGCGATGTAGGCGAGCCCCTTGTCCTCGCCCGCATCAAAAACAGTAATGATGTTCGGGTGGGTCAAGCGACCAGCGGATTCGGCCTCACGATAGAACCGCAGACGAGCTTCCTTGAGCTCTTCGTCCTCGAACTCTTTTTCAATCGGGATTGCCTTGAGCGCGATTGCCCGATTGATGCGTGGATCCTTGGCGAGATAGACGGCGCCCATGGCGCCCCGACCAATGCGTTTCTCAATGACATAGCGACCGAGGCGCTGCGGCGCACCGTTCAGTTTGCGGGAGGTCAGCGTGTCGTCGTCTTTGTTTGTGGTTTCGTCGTGGGTGCGCTTCATCCACTCCAGGACGGCTTCGGCGCGTTCCGGCTTGGCTTGTTGCTCGAACGCGAGAGAGAGTTTGTACATGACGGCCGCAACCCTCTCGGAGGGGTTGCACCGTCGGAATTCGGCAAAGGCCGGCTCCAGACGTCCAGCCGCGAGGAAGTCCGTGCCCTTCTTGAAGGCATCAACCGACACCTTCCTCACGTTGGCGACGAGATACGCGCTGAGAGCACCGACAGCGATAAACATCAGTATCGGCCTGCCCAGATCGATCCGTGCATGCAGGACGACCAGCAGAAACGCCTCGAACAGCACTAATATCAGCGCACCGGTGAGCGTCAAGACCATGATTTCCTTGCGGTTGCGATCGGGCATGAACAGGATCGCGACGACTGCCAGGAGGGCCGGGAGCAGGTATTCCATTGCCTGTACCCAGGACGGCGATATGATCATGCGATTATTTTCTATATCGGCCAGCAGCGCCGCTGTGATTTCCGAATGCGTGACGAACTGGCCTGACGGGATGACTTCAACAGATCCCACCATTTCCCGGTCGTTATCAACGAATACGGTCGTGCCGTGCAGAGCGTCGTCGGCAGTCTGCGCCAATAAGTCGGCGACCTCGATGCGCGGGATCTTCGCATAACTGGAAAAGTAGACGGCGTCATCCGAACCGGACATGCGCGGTGCGGTGGCGGTTGCAGACTCTGAAAAGGCGATGGCCAGCGGCAAAGACGGAGACATCGTGCTGCCGTTAAAATTCCATAGACTGGAGCGGCGCAAGATACCGTCGCTGTCAACATTGAGCCGCACGGCACCGCTTTTGCCCGTGACCTGGGCGAAGCGGTGGTGTTCGGGGACGAAAACTGGAATATCGGATGCAAGCAGGGCAGACCAGGCAGGCAGGTCTGCCGCCGCGGGAATTTCGGGCGGGTTTGCGAGCACGATACGGCTGACCTTGGCAGCGCTTAGTTTCTCAATCACACGCCCGTACTCGGCCATGACCTCATCCGCGGTAGACAGCACGGGATCGATGGAAACTATGTACGCGTTGCTCAGCGCTTTCGCGGGTCGGTTACCTGCCAGCTGGTCGTAAAGTACGCGATCGGCAGAAATGAACCACTGGGCGAGGGGTCCATACATCAATAGCATAAGCACGCTGACGAAGCTGAGCGCGATTATGCGGTTCCGATTTGGTTTTTCTGCCGTCTTCAAGGTTAGTCAGGTCCCTGTTTTGATGGCAAAAGTATAGGCAAATGCGTCGCCCCGTAATGAGATAGGGTTGGCACTTTTTATGTAATACCCGCTTCCCAAGGCGGTGCTATTATTGCCTTGAACCGGACGGAGGCAATTTAACAATAATCAGGTTCGCGGTCGCGCAGAATCGCCCCCAAAAGACTTATAACCCTTTCAAAAACAACGATGTATAAATTATGGCTAAGGTGAAAACTGCCTACGTCTGCAGGGAATGTGGCGCTCACAGCGTCAAGTGGGCTGGCCAGTGCCCCGACTGTGCAACCTGGAACACGCTTACCGAGACCACGATCAGCGTGCCCAAACCGTCTGCCGGTCCTGGCATCGCCGCTACAACTCTGCAGGCGCTACCGGACGACATCGAGGCCCGGCACGGGACAGGTTTCGACGAATTTGATCGGGTGCTGGGCGGTGGGCTGGTGCCGGGCGCCGTCATCCTGCTTGGTGGCGACCCCGGTGTTGGCAAGTCCACCTTGCTCCAGCAGGTGTCGGCTAACCTGATGCAGGAGCTGCCCCTCTGTTATGCCACGGGCGAGGAATCGTTGCGCCAGATAGGGCAGCGTTCATTGCGCCTGGGTCTGGATGCAGCTTCGATGAATCTGCTCGCGGATACGTCGCTTGAAAACGTTCTGGATCAGGCGCAGCAATGCAAGGCGAGGGTCCTGATCATCGATTCAATGCAGACGATGACCAGCGAAAACCTGGCGTCAGCGCCCGGTTCGGTGGCGCAATTGCGTGAAGGCGTAGGGCGCATCGTGCAGTTTGCAAAGCAAAACGAGGTATCGGTCTTCATTATTGGTCACGTAACCAAGGAAGGCGCAATCGCGGGTCCGCGAGTGGTTGAGCACATGGTCGATACGGTGTTGTATTTCGAAAGTGACCCTTCAAGTCGTTACTCGATGATCCGCTCTGTCAAGAACCGTTTCGGAGCGAGCGGCGAGATGGGTGTGTTTGCGATGACGGAAACCGGGTTTCGTGAGGTCAGCAACCCGTCGGCAATATTTTTGTCGCGAGAGTCGGTTGATGAACCCGGCAGTGTCGTCTCGGTTGCATGGGAGGGCAGTCGCCCGTTACTCGTGGAGATTCAGGCGCTGGTCGCGGATGGCAGCAGCAATTACCCGAAGAGACTCGCACAGGGGGTCGACCAGAATCGCCTTGCGCTGTTGCTCGCGGTCTTACAGAAACATGGCAGCCTCACGGTCAGCGATGAAGACGTATTCGTCAATGTCGTCGGCGGTTTGCGCATTGGCGAGACGGCCGTCGACCTGCCTATCTTGCTGGCTATTGTGTCCAGTTTTCGCGACCGAGC
This sequence comes from Chromatiales bacterium, assembly GCA_024679535.1. Taxonomy (GTDB): domain Bacteria; phylum Pseudomonadota; class Gammaproteobacteria; order Steroidobacterales; family Woeseiaceae; genus UBA1847. The sequence continues at coordinate 10,089 of JAIBDF010000046.1, read as the reverse complement.
TGCTCCGGATCGGTTGATATGTTTCGGTGAGATCGGTCTTGCTGGCGAGATTCGTCCCGTCCGATTCGGCGCCGAGCGTATCGCCGCAGCTGCCAAGCAGGGATTCAACAAGGCAATCGTGCCGATTGGCAACGTGCCAAAACGGGCGCCGAAGGGCATTGACGTAATCGGCGTGCGGCGACTGAGCGATGCCCTGGATGCGGCCTGGTAACTTACTCTGAGATTGCCGGGTCGGCGTCGCGCTGACCCACGCGCACGGATCGTACGCGGTTTTCATCCGTCTCCACGATCTCAATCGGGTAGCCGTTTATGTTCAGACAGGTACCGGGCTTTGGAATGGTCTCGAGCAGTTCGACAATGAGTCCGTTCAGCGTCTTCGGACCATCGGTTGGCAGGTCCCAGTTCTGAGAGCGATTCAACTCGCGTATATTGGCCGTAGCGTCTACGAGGAACGTATTTGAACCCTCGGATACGACATCGTCGCCGTCATCGGCGGGGTCAGTTGTAAACTCCCCGACAATTTCTTCAAGTATGTCCTCGAGCGTCACGATGCCCTGGATGTCGCCGTACTCGTCGACCACCATTGCGATCCGCTCGCGGCGTCTCTGGAACTGGATAAGCTGCGTGCTGAGCGGCGTGCCTTCCGGCACAAAGTAAGGTTCGGTCAGCAGTCTCTGCAACGTGGCCTTGGTCATATCCTGCCTGGCGAGATTTGCGAGCTTGCGCAAATGCAGAATGCCGATAACCTTGTCAATGTTGTCGCGATACACGGGTAGCCGAGTGTGCTCGCTGTTCGAGACGATCTTCTCAACCTCATCGTCCTCGTTGTCGAGGTCGATGCCGATAATCTCGTTGTGCGGCACCATCACATCGTCAACGGTTACTTTTTCCAGATCGAGAATGCTGATGAGCATCGTTCGGTAACGGCTTGAAATCCTCGACCCGGCTTCATGTACGACGGTGCGTAATTCTTCCCTGGTCAATGCCTGCAGTTCGGTGTGGCTGGCGCGTACGCCAAACAGGAAAAGAACGCCGTTGGCACACAGATTCGTCAGCCAGACGAGTGGATAAGTGATCTTGAGCAACGGGTAGTAAATCATCGCCGCCGGAAAGGCCACTCTTTCGGGGTGCAATGCAGCCAGGGTCTTGGGCGCAGTCTCGGAGAACACGAGCACGACGAGCGTCAGCGCAATGGTGCCAAATGCAGCAGCCGATTCCCCGCCAACTTTGTAGGTGATAATGCCGACGAGTGACGCCATCGAAAAATTGACCAGATTGTTGCCCAGCAGAATCAGGCCGATCACCCGGTCGGGTCGTTTCAATAGGTTTTCAGCAAGCCTGGCTCCGCGATGTCCCTCGCGAGATTTGTGCCGCAACTGGTAGCGGTTGAGGCTCATGAGCGCCGTTTCCGAGCCAGAGAAAAAGGCGGAAAGCAGCAGCAATACTGGAAGCAGGCCGATAAGGCCTGCTAATGGAACGTCGTTGCCCAAAGAAGGGCACCTCCGGAAAAATCAGAACAGCTGCAGTTCAACAGTCCGTCTGCAGAGTGTCAAGAACGAGCTTCTCAGCTCCAGGTGCGATGCAGTATTTCTTCGAGAATCAGGCGGCTACCGAAGTAGGCGAGGCACAGCACCAGGAATCCCGCCAGGTAGAGGCGGACAGCACGTTTGCCGCGCCAGCCCTTGAAGAAACGTCCGGCAAGCAGAATGCCGAATACGACCCAGGCCAGCAGTGACAGGCCGAACTTGTGGGCGAGATGTTGCTCGACGAGATCGTTGACGAACGACGAGCCTGACCCAATGGCGAGGGTCAGTCCGGCGAAGCCCGCAGCCGCGACCCCAAACAGCAACCTTTCTGTCGTCTCGAGCGGTGCGAACAACTGATTCATCGGCGACAGTTTAGCGGCCCGCAGGCGACGTTCCTGAACGAAGGCATACAGGGCCACAATCGTTCCGACCGTCAGCAACCCATAAGACAGCAAGGCAATCAGTATGTGCGCTCGAACCTGCCAAGCAAGTGCAACCACTGCGCTGGGTTCGGCTGATGGCCCCATCAGCAGCGTCGTTAGCGCCGCAAGGAAAATCAGGCCTCCGCTGATTCCTCGCAAGGTGGGTTCAATGGCCGCAATCAGGCCGATGACGGCAAGTTCAAAGCCGATCATTGAGATTGCGTTGCCAACACTCAGGTCGAAGCCGCTTGCTGGTAATACCAGGCTGACGAGGGCTTCGCCATGAATGACAATTCCGATCGCCACGAGAATTACGGCGGCAACGAAGAGCAATTGTGAGCGGGCATCAAAACGCGGCAGGCGGCTGGCCGTGAAAGCCCCGGCAGCCAGGAGGTACAGGAAAAAAATTGTGATTTGAGACACAGAAACCCGGTAGGCAATAACCTAGTTTGGAATCATCCCACAAGCACCAGATTAAGAGAACCCTCCTGATGCGAATTCGCGTACTAGGTTGCAGTGGCGGTATAGGTGCTGGCGCACAAACTACCGCAATGCTCGTCGACAACGATGTGTTGATTGACGCGGGCACCGGTATTGGCGATCTGGAGCTGGCGGACCTCGACTCGATTCGGCACGTTTTCCTGACGCATGCGCACCTCGACCACGTCGCCGGGCTGCCGATGCTGGCCGACCGGGTATTTGATGAGAACTTCAAAACGCCTTTGACCGTCTATGCGCGGCAAGAAACGTTGCGCGCGGTTCAGGACCACATCTTCAACGGCGTTATCTGGCCCGACTTCAGCAAACTGCCATCGCCTGAGAATCCGATGCTGCGCTGGCACGTGACGAGCCCTGGGGACACGATCACTATCGGTCACCGGGATTTCTACGCGGTGGATGTTATGCATACGGTGCCCTCACTGGGTTTCACGGTACAAAATTGCGGCGGGGCTTTTGCCGTCAGTGGTGATACGCGAACCAATGAAACGTTGTGGCCCGTCCTGAATGCCTGCCGGGATCTGCGAGTGCTGGTTATTGAAGTATCGTTCCCTGATGAGATGGCGGAACTCGCCAGCGACTCCGGTCACTATACGCCGAAGTCCCTGACGGAGGATCTGAAGCGCTTGAACCACGAACCAGAGATCTGGCTCACCGGTATGAAGCCGGGGGAGGAAGATCGAATACTCAAGCAGGTCGTCAAAGCCGCACCGGGCCAAAATATTCGTATGCTGTCGCGCGGGACTGTCCTGACAGTCTAGTAAAAGGGGAGCAAAAGGGGACAGTCACCTTTCTTTTGAGGGCCAATATTTTCAGGGACTTGGAAAAAAGGTGACTGTCCCCTAACATCCCGGCATGTTTGAAAATCTTACCGGGCGTCTATCGGACGCCGCCCGACAACTCACCGGCAAAGGCCGGCTGACCGAATCCAATATCAAGGACACACTGCGGCAGGTGCGTCTCGCCCTGCTCGAGGCCGACGTGGCGCTACCCGTCGTCAAGACGTTTATCGAGCGTATCCGGGAGCGCGCGCTAGGCGAGGAAGTCGGCAAGAGCCTGACTCCGGGCCAGGCGTTTGTGAAGATCATTCACGCCGAGCTGGTGCAGATCCTCGGCAGCGATTCCGTGCCGCTGGACCTCAAGGCACAGCCGCCTGTCGTGATCATGCTCGCGGGCTTGCAGGGCGCGGGTAAGACGACAACCGCCGCCAAGCTCGCCAGACGGCTGATCCAGCATGACAAGAAGAAGGTCATGCTCGTCAGTGTCGACGTGCACCGTCCGGCGGCCATTCTGCAGTTGCAGACCCTGGCAGGGGAGGTTGGCGCGCTGCACTGCGAAAGCTCCGAGAAGGAGAAACCGACAACGATCGTCGATCGTGCGCTGGATGAAGCGCGTCGCTCTCACGTCGACGTGCTGATTGTCGACACGGCAGGCCGGTTGCATGTCGATGCAGACATGATGGGCGAGGTTCAGGCGGTCCATGCGAGGGCCGCGCCGCATGAGACACTGTTTGTCGTTGACAGCATGGCCGGTCAGGACGCTGTCAATGCCGCGACGGCCTTTGGCCAAAGCCTGCCGCTCACCGGCATCGTACTGACGAAAGCCGACGGCGATGCGAAGGGTGGTGTCGCACTGTCCGTGCGGGAAGTGACCGGCAAGCCGATCCGCTTCATGGGTGTCGGTGAAAAGACAGACGCGCTTGAGGCTTTTCACCCGGATCGCATGGCATCGCGCATCCTGGGTATGGGCGATGTTCTGTCCCTTGTCGAGGAAATCGAACAGAAGACCGACAAGGACAAGACCGCGCAGCTCGCCAGGAAACTCAAGAAAGGTAAAGGCTTTGATCTGTCGGACCTCAAGGACCAGCTTGAGCAGATGATGAACATGGGCGGCCTGGCCTCAATGCTCGAGAAACTGCCGCTGCCAGGCAACGTAAACCCGGCGGCGCTGCAGGACAGTGCCAATGAACTCAAGATCCGTCGGCAGATTGCGCTGATCAATTCCATGACGCCTGGTGAGCGCCAATTCCCCAAGACGATCAACGGCTCCCGCAAGAAGCGGATTGCCGTCGGGGCAGGGCAGCAGATTCAGGACGTAAATCGTCTCCTTAAGCAGCATCTGCAAATGGAAAAAATGATGAGGAAGATGTCCCGGGGTGGCATGAAGAAGATGCTTCGCGGAATGCCGGGCGGGGGTATGCCGCCAGGCGGAATGCCACCGGGATTTCGCTAAATTTAGTGATTTGCGGGCCAAAACCGCGCGGATTTGGCCCGGTCGGCGACGGGTATTCGGCGGTGGACGGCAAGATGCTGAATTAATTGGGGATTTTCGCCGCCAAAACGCTTCACATTTGGCACAAAACCCGTACAATGCGCCGTCTACTCGGGCCAGCCCGAGTCAAGGCATGTCTGCCTTCCTTTGAATTTAATACGGAAATGTAATGGTTAGTATTCGACTTTCGCGCGCTGGCGCGAAAAAGCGTCCTTTCTATCACCTGGTGGTCACCGACTCGCGGAATCGTCGTGACGGCCGGTATATCGAGCGTGTTGGCTTCTTCAACCCTGTTGGTCAGGAGCATGAGGAGAATCTCAGGATCGACCTCGAGCGTGTGGACCACTGGATCGGCCAGGGCGCACAGCCGTCTGAGCGCGTCGCCTCACTGCTGAAAAAGTACCGCAAGGCTGCAACGGCGAACTGATTGGGCGTTACAACTCAACCCGTCATCCTTGGCCGAATTTCCGGCCTGTTTGGAGTCCGGGGGTGGGTCAAGGTGTACTCGTACACCGAACCGCGTGAAGCGGTACTGAATTACGATCGCTGGTTGTTATCCGGAAACAATGGGTGGCAGGAAGCGACAGTCGCTGAAGGTCAGCGACATGGCAAGACCGTCATTGTTCGTATCAATGGATACGACGATCGCGACCAGGCAGCCGGGCTTATCGGGACCGAGATTGGGGCACCGAGAGACGAACTGCCCGAGACCGACAGCGACCATTACTTCTGGTCGGATCTGGAGGGCTTGTGCGTCGTGCATCGCGATGGCACCGAACTCGGCAAGGTGGATCACCTGCTGGAGACGGGCGCTAACGATGTGATGGTTGTCAAAGGCGAGACGGAGCGACTGGTTCCGTTTGTCATGGACAAGGTTGTACTCGGTGTTGACCTCGCCAAAGGCGAGATCAGGGTCGACTGGGAATGGGACTGACACGATGCATTTTGACGTGATCAGCCTGTTTCCGGAAATGGTAGCGACGATCGCCGAATATGGCGTCGTGGGACGCGCACAGCGCCGTGAACTGGTCACGCTGGATATTGAAAATCCGCGTGAGCATACAAGCGATGTGCACCGCACGGTGGATGATCGACCGTACGGCGGGGGCCCTGGCATGGTGATGAAGTACGAACCACTGGCCGGAGCTATTGCCGCCGCACGAGAGAGGTCACCCCAGGGTAGCCCGGTCGTGTACCTTTCGCCGCAAGGCAGGGTATTTGACCAGGCGACGGCAAGACGCTTTGCCGAACTGCCTGGGCTGATTCTGCTGGCGGGCCGCTACGAAGGCATCGACGAGCGATTCATCGAATCGCAGGTTGATGAGGAATTGTCGCTGGGCGATTTCGTGCTTTCGGGTGGTGAGATAGCCGCGATGGCAGTGATTGACGCGGTGGTGCGTTTATTGCCCGATGTACTGGGCGACGATGAATCTGCAGCACAGGACTCCTTTATGGAGGGCTTGCTGGACCATCCGCACTACACGCGGCCTGAGACGATTGACGCCCGCACTGTGCCGGATGTGTTGTTATCCGGTGACCACGCAGAGATTGCGCGGTGGAGATTGAAAGAGGCTCTGGGCCGCACATTTTTACGGCGCCCGGATCTGGTTGAGAAATTGGGATTGAGTGACGAGCAGCGCCTGCTGCTCGATGAATTTTTGAAAGAGCAGAGACAATGAGCAAAATTATTGATGCGATCGAACAAGAGCAGATGGGCAAGGAAATTCCACCTTTCGCTCCGGGTGATACCGTCGTCGTGCAGGTGAAGGTCAAGGAAGGCACGCGTGAGCGTTTGCAGGCGTTTGAAGGCGTCGTTATCGCCAAGCGTAACCGCGGCCTGAACTCGTCGTTCACGGTTCGCAAGATCTCCCACGGAGAGGGCGTTGAGCGTGTTTTCCAGACCTACAGCCCGGTCGTCGATTCCGTTGCGGTCAAACGCCGTGGCGACGTGCGTCGCGCCAAATTGTACTACCTCCGCGGTCGTACGGGTAAGGCTGCGCGTATCAAGGAAAAGATCTAGTTTCCGTCAGGAAATCATCACCCCGGCGCAACCGTCGCCGGGGTGCATTCCGATATAATACGGGCCAGCGACATAAGCTGAACCAATTGCCTTTAGCGGGGTCCGTGATCATATGAAAAAAGCACTACTCTTAGGCGTTGTGGCCTGCTCTCTGAGTGGTTGCGCGTCACTGGTTTCATCGGCGACGAGCGGCTTCACGGACAATCTGTCCGCGTCCATCCTCAACCAGGACGATCCGGAAACGGCCAAGGCCGCACTCCCGACCTTCATGGTTACTATCGATAGCCTGCTGCGGAACAATCCCAACGATCCAGACTTGCTGGCCTCCGGCGCGACGCTGTATGCATCGTACGGCGCTATTTTTGCCGATGATGAGGTACGCGCATCGCGACTCACGACGCGAGCACGTGGCTACGCGTTTACCGCCATGTGTGAGACGTATACGCCTTCCTGTGACTGGCCGGACAACAATTACGACGAATTCGTCGCGACGCTTGATGGCATCAAACCGAAACATAGCGAATTCCTCTATACGTATGGCTTCGCGTCCCTCGCGTACTTGCGCGCCCATGGTTCGGACTGGAACTCGCTGGCGGAACTGCCAAAAATAGAAGCGCTGTTTAATCGCTATATGGACATAAGTGGTGACGAAGTTAACGGTGCCGTTTACACCTATATGGGAATATTGCTGACTCTGCGGCCGCAAGCCCTCGGGGGCGAGCCGGAGAAAGCCCGCGATTATTTTGAAAAGGCGATCGCACTGACAGACGGTCGCGATTTGGGTGCGAAAGTGGAGTTTGCTCGTGGTTACGCGAAGCTGCTGTACGAACGTGAGCTTCACGATCGGCTGCTTAATGAAGTCATAGCGGCTGATCCGTATCAAGATGGCTTCACGCTGAGTAACGTGCTGGCCAAGGAACAAGCTGTGGTCTTGCTGGCCGAAGCTGACGAATATTTTTGATTGAGATGACGATGAAAAAACAGATTCTGGCGATTCTTGTTCTGACGGCTGGCTTGACGCTGGGCTTGCCGCTGCAGGCGGCGACCCTGAAGATCGCCACCGTAACACCTGAGAATTCGCAGTGGATGAAGGACATGCGTGCGAGCGCAAAGGAAATCAGGGAACGTACTGAAGGCCGTGTGCAGATCAAGTATTACGGCGGCGGTGTTATGGGCAACGATCAGAAGGTGCTTAGCCGCATTCGAATCGGCGCATTGCAGGGTGGTGCGTTTACGCCAACCGCGTTGGCGGCACAGTATTCGAATCTTAACCTCTACGGATTGCCGATGGTGTTCGACTCGGAAGAGGAGGCCGCATATGCGCGCAGCCGCCTTGATTCGAAGTTGAGCGCGGGGCTCGAAGAGGCCGGTTTCGTGAACTTTGGTTTTGCTGGCGGTGGATTTGCCATTCTCATGTCAAATACACCGGTCGATTCGCTGGACGATTTGAAGGGCAAAAAAGTCTGGATTCCCGAAGGCGATGACATCAGCCGCCGCGCGATGGAAGCGATGTCCCTGTCTCCGGTGACGTTGCCGCTCACCGATGTGTTGACGGGACTGCAGACCGGCCTGATTGATATCGTCGCCATGTCGCCGATCGGGGCGCTCGTGCTTCAATGGCATACGAAAGTTAAGTACATAACCGAGCTGCCGCTCGTGTATACGCTGGGCTTCATGGCCGTGGATAAAAGGGCATTCGGCAAGCTGTCGGAGGATGACCAGGCTATCGTCCGCGAAGTCATGGGCCGGACCTATGAGAATTTCGACAAGGCGAACCTCGTCGATAATCGTGGCGCACGCGACGCGCTGTTAAATACCGGTATCCAGACAGTGCCAGTCTCGCCCGAGGAATATGAAAAGGTTCGTGCGGCCCTTATGAAGTTGAATGTTGATCTCGCGGGCCAGGGACATTTCGAGAAGGCTTTGTTTGACGAGATGCTTACGTACGTGTCCGAGTATCGCAGCGAGCATTGAAGAAGCTCCTCGACAAGCTGGAGCAATTCGGGAGACTGGCTGAAAATACGGCACTGGTGCTCCTGCTCGGGACCATGATTGGCGTCTCCGTATTCCAAATTATTAACCGACAATTGCTGAACGGCATGTTTAGCCTGTCGTGGGCGGACGAACTCGTTAAGGTCATTGTTCTGTGGCTTGCGATGGTCGGCTCAATAGCCGCCTGTCGTGATAACAAACACATTCGTATCGACCTTATAACGCATATCCTTTCCGGGCCGGTCGTTGCATGGAGCAAGGTCGTCGTAGACCTCTTTGCGGCCGCCGTGTGCGCGACAATCGGCTGGCAGGCGTGGCGCCTGATCCGCGAGGAAATGAGCTGGGGCGATACCTTTCTCGCAGATGTTCCGTTGTGGCTGGTGCATGCCATTGTGCCGCTGGCGTTCGTCCTGATCAGCTACCAGTTCCTGCTGCGCGTTGTACGCTTGCTCATCGGCATTCTTGGTCCGGACGACGCGGAGCCCGCGTCGTGATTCTCATCAGCCTGATACTGATAGTGCTCGCTGTATTTGGCGCACCGTTGTTCGTGATCATTGCGACGAGTGCCATGGTTGGCTTCCAGAGCAATGACACCGAGCTAATGACCATCGCGCTGGAACTGCTCAGCATTTCTCAAATGCCGGTGCTCACCGCGATTCCACTGTTCACTTTCGCGGGCTATCTGCTTAGCGAGAGCAAGGCCCCTGCGCGCCTCGTGCGCCTTACGAGCGCTATGTTCGGCTGGATGCCAGGAGGCCTTGCGCTGGTTTGCCTGGCGGCGTGTGCGTTCTTTACGGCTTTCACCGGTGCGTCCGGAGTTACGATCATTGCGCTGGGCGCGATTTTATACCCGGCACTCAAACAGGACGGCTACAGCGACCGGTTCAACCTGGGCCTGGTCACCTCGTCGGGTAGCCTTGGCCTGCTGTTCGCGCCGTCACTGCCAATCATCCTGTATGGGGTCGTGGCCAAGGTCAGTATCGACGACCTGTTTCGTGCCGGTATCATTCCGGGTCTCGTGATGCTGATCATGCTGGGTGGCTACAGCATCTGGGTGAATCGAGACAATCGCAAACCCCTGAGTACATTCTCATGGCGCGAAGTGGGGGCGGCGCTGCGTGAAGCGGTTTGGGAGATCCCGCTGCCGGTCGTTGTTCTGGGTGGCATCTACTCCGGAATTTTCGCCGTGTCCGAAGCAGCGGCCATTACGGCCATGTACGTGTTTATCGTTGAAGTACTGATCTATCGTGAGATTCCATTCCGTGAGATGCCGCGCATCGTACGCGAATCGATGGTGCTGGTTGGTGGCATCCTGATGATTCTCGGCGTCTCGCTGGCGTCCACGTACTACATGATCGAT
>JAIBDF010000218.1 GCA_024679535.1 Chromatiales bacterium | reverse complement strand
CGAAGCGGTCACGGCCTTTGACCTGCCAAAAACCTGTCCGCAGCTCGTCGACCCTGAAAAACCAGCCGCGAACCCGGCTACGTATTGGAAATGACTGCTTGATGTCGCGATCGGGGTGTCGTGTTGTTTTAAAATCCATCGTTCCTGCCTCTCGCGCTATGGCACGTCCTGCGACGCTCACAGCAAAATTATTAGCCGGAAAGATGAATAATTTGTGAATCGCGACAACTCCGCTCGCCGTTAGTTAAAGCAAATACTTAAGACAATTCGACAGTTCTTTGAAAAAGATAAGAACCCGAAAATTTGACCAATCTGACAATTATTACCCGCCCACCCGAGAACTCGGACAAAATGCGCGATCCATCTGGTCAAATCAGGCCACAGTCGTCCCAACCATTTCAGTGACAGTCACCTTTTTCGTTAGTGACAGTCACCTATTGACTGGACATATCGCATAGGAATGCGGCGTGTATCCCATATGTCTGTAGGGTGACTGTCACCCAAGCCACGAGGTGACTGTCACCTGCGATGCGATGTCGGGGTAATCAGGAGGCTGCTTTCTTGGAGTAGCTGTCAGCGGAGAGGCCGTATTTGTTCAGGAGGTCGTAGAGCGTCGGGCGCGTAATCCCCAGCAGCTCAGAGGCCTTCGAGATGTTGCCGAAGCTTTTTGTCAAGGCAACGCGAATCGCTTTGGACTCTGCGACCTGTCGAACTTCCCTGAGGTTCAGCGACTCAACATCTTCGTCGCCCTCCTGCAGTCCGAGGTCCATCGCCGTAACCATTTTCCCGTCGGCCATAATGACGGCACCCTTGATCTTGTTCTCGAGCTCACGAACGTTGCCGGGCCAGCCATAGGCTTCAATAGCCTGCACCGCATCGTCAGCGAAACCGTTGATAGCGCGTTTCTGCAATTTCGAGTATTTCTGCAGCAATGTGCGAGCCAGAATCAGGCGCCCCTCTTCGCGATCACGATAGGGTGGAATATTGATCGTGATTTCACTGACACGGTAGTAGAGGTCTTCGCGGAACAGCCCCTCCTTGATCAGGTCCTCGGGGATCTGGTTCGTGGCACACACAACACGTACATCGACCGAAATCTCCTTGCGGCCGCCGACCCGCTCGATCACGCGCTCCTGCAGGAAGCGCAACATTTTCGCTTGCAGCGCGATCGGCATGTCACCAATCTCATCCAGGAATAACGTGCCGCCATTCGCCAGTTCGACCTTGCCCATCGTTTGCTTGTGAGCGCCCGTGAACGCGCCCTTCTCGTGCCCGAACAACTCGGACTCGAGCAGGTTCTCCGGAATAGCGGCGCAGTTGATTGCGACGAAATTCTGCTCGGCGCGCGGACTCAGACGATGCAATGCCCGTGCGAGCAGCTCCTTGCCGGTGCCACTTTCACCCAGAAGTAAGGTCGTTACATCATTCGGTGCTACTTTTTCGATCATGCGGCAGACAGCCAGCATGCCCTCACTCGCAGCGACAATCCCGTCCAGCGGCGACTCGTTGACCTGGCTTTGCAAGCGGCGATTTTCAGTCTCGAGCTCGGAGATTGCGAACGCCCTGTTTACGATCAGCCGTACAATATCGGGATCGATCGGTTTCTTGTAGAAGTTGTGCGCGCCCTGCGCTACGGCCGACAACGCAATTTCCTGGGCGACATTGTCGATGAGGACGATGACTTTGGTATGTGGGGCCAGCCTTAACACGTCCGCAAGCGTCGCGAGCCCTCCGTCCATATCCTCGTTCTTTGGAGGCAGGTCAAAGTCCTGTAGGACAACGGCAGGCTCATGGCGGCGCAGCTCCGCGATCGCATCCTCGCGATTCCTCGCCGTGTAAACATCGTAGCCCTCGAAGCACTGCTTGAGTTGCTTCAACAGACGAGGGTCATCTTCGACGATAAGGAGTCTGCGCGCTTGTTCAGTCATGCCGCGCATGGTGCCATGAATATTCGATCATTTGCAGTAGGTGGATCACACCACGGAGTGCGAAATCGAGAGATATGGCCGCCATTTAGTCCTGATTGGCGCCCTTCGCCCCATTTTGTCGGCGATAGCGAGAGTTCGAGAGCAACAGGCCGGAAAGGCCCAACACGATCATGCATAACGCGACCAGATCCATGAACAGTACGCCAGGCATGTCGAAAATTCGACCGCTGTGCAGGTCGAGCACCATGCGCTCGACGGTCAGGCCACGTCCACGCCAGGCCTCGTCCAGCGCCGCCAGTTCTGCAGCATCGGGCGGTGTTGGAACTGACCATTGAATCGCTGTCGACGGGCTGATTTCCCAGGGCTCGAATCCAGCGAATTCCACATCGCTGCGGAACAACTGGCTGTTGCTCTGAATGACCGCCCGCCCAGCAACGCGGCCAAGCCGCTCGATCGGGCCCGGCAAGTCGGCTTGCAGATCAATGCTCTCTACCAGTTCGCCGCTCGATATGAACAGGTGCGCGCCGTGCTCTGCCGTCGCCAGGACAAGCTGGTCAACAGCGATCAAGCCCGTGAGCGTTGACACTCTCTGGCCGGTATCAGCGCCGTCCAGGAACAGCCTTTCGCCGAGTAACGTCCCACGGTGACCGGCGTCCTCGAAACTCGCTGACGGAGTCGGTGCCTTGATCCCGTATGCGTCGAGCAACCACGACCAGCCGACGTAACGTCGATCGAGTCCCAGGTCAGAGGCGTGATTGAGCGTCACGCCTGAAATCGCAAGAAACAGCATGAACATGACGAGTGATATGCCCACCCAACGGTGGCCACGCCGAGACCATTGCCGGGAAATGCGGTTGACGTTATTTGACGTCATCAATCTGCT
>JAIBDF010000072.1 GCA_024679535.1 Chromatiales bacterium | reverse complement strand
GTGCCATTGTTGTTATTCCCCTTGTCCGGCAGCGTATAGCTTAACGCAAATCCGGATTCCGGAGTTCGTGAACCGAAATGCGAGAAAAACGTCTTGTAGCGCCAAATAAGGCTGGTAGAGTACCGGGCTTTACACAGGGCGATCGCCCGTATCGGACTCGGGTCAGACAATGCATATTCGTGCCCTCGCGCCCGTCGCCACTTTACTCTTAAGCGCAGCGATCCTACTCGCCGGCCAGGGCCTGCAGGGCACGCTGTTGCCTGTCCGCGCCTCACTGGAACACTTCTCGACGTTCTCTATTGGCTCGTTCGGCGCTGCCTATTTCTTCGGCTTCACCGTAGGGTGCCTGAAGAGCGGCGAGCTCTTACGCCGTGTTGGGCACATTCGTGTATTCCTCGCCATGAGCGCCATCGCATCGGCAGCGCCACTGGTTCACGGCCTCATCATTGGTCCTATAGTCTGGGGCGTGCTGCGCTTTCTGACCGGGTTCTGCCTCGCAGCACTCTATATCGTGATCGAGTCCTGGTTGAACGAGCGCTCGACCAACGCGAATCGAGGCATGATATTTGCTACCTACTCGATGATCACGCTGACCATGATGGCGGCAGGGCAGATGATGACCCTGCTTTACAACCCGCTCGGGCTTCAGCTCTTCGTTATTACGTCTGTGTTGTTTTCCATAGGCGCCGTGCCGATTGCGTTGTCGTCGGCTCTATCACCCGCCCAGCCGGCGTCAACTGAAACGAACATTCGTGATCTGTTTAGCTTATCGCCGTCGGGGACCGTCGGTTGCTTTGCCGTTGGCATGGCTAATGGTGCGTTCTGGGGCCTGGCGCCCGTATACGCTGCCGCAGTCGGCGACCCCGCGAAGATGGCCGCCTGGTTTATGGCTGCCGCGGTTATTGGTGGCGCGATCCTGCAATGGCCGCTGGGGCTGTTATCGGACGCTCTCGGCCGCCGCAAGATGCTCGTCGCCGTCTGTATCCTCGGCGCTGGCGCCGGTGTGGCACTCGCAATGCTGGTACCGCATCTCGGGTTCACAGGGATCGTTCTGCTTGGCGGAGTCTGGGGCGCATTCGCTTTTCCCATGTACTCAATCGTCGTCGCCTATGCCAATGACTACGCCGAACATGACGAGTACGTGAAGGTCTCCGCTGGCCTCCTCCTCGTGTACGGCCTTGGCGCGATCATCGGACCTTTTGCCTCCTCCGCACTGATCACCCTGCGGGGCGCCGACGGCTTGTTCCTGTTTACCGCGGCCGTCCACCTTTTGCTCATTGGCTTCGTGACGTATCGCTTCATTAAGGAAGGCACGCAGGCCGACCAGCCCATCGCGTTTGGCGACGCCCTGTCCTCGGCACAGACGGCCTCACTGGTGTACGAAGAGGAAATGCAGGACTAGGAGCATCTGTGCCCATACCATTGATGCATGATTCCCGGCAGGCCGCCAGCCAGCTAAAGTTTGGCAGGTTTTATTACATTGCGAACATAATTCGAGGCTCGATGTGACCACCTACAATCCACCCCTCAGCGACATCAACTTCTGCATCCGCCACCTCGCGAACATCGAGGAAATTCTCTCCCTTGATGCCTTCGAGGGCATGGAGCCTGAGGACCTGGAACAGGTTCTCGAAGAGGCTGGCAAGTTCGCCAGCGATGTAATTGCACCCACCAACATTCCTACTGACCAACAGGGCTGCCGCCTGAAAGGCAGCACCGTGGAGGTGGCTGACGTACTGGAGGATGTGCATCGGCAGTTTGTAGAGAATGGCTGGCAAGCCGTTGCCGGCGACCCTGAATACGATGGCATGGGCCTGCCCTCAACCATTGCGTTCGCAACAGCGGAAATGCTGCAAAGCGCCAACATGGCCTATTCCCTCCTGCCAATGCTGACGCGTGACGCGGTGGCCGCGCTCGAAGCGCATGGCAGCGACGCGCTCAAGCAACAATACCTGCCACGCCTGACGACTGGCGAATGGTCCGCGACGATGAACCTTACCGAGCCGCAGGCCGGTTCGGACCTGTCTGCTGTGGCCTGCCGGGCCGAGCGCGACGGCGACCAGTTCCGGATTCGCGGGACCAAGATTTACATTACCTGGGGCGACCATGAGCTGGCCGGGAATGTCATCCACACGGTCCTGGCTCGCATCGATGGCGCGCCCGAGGGCGTACGCGGCATTTCGATGTTCCTGGTGCCAAAGTTCCTGTTAGACGAGAACGGTGAAGCTGGCGAGAGAAACGACGTCTATGCGACGGCCCTCGAGCACAAACTGGGTATCCACGGCAGCCCGACCGCCGTGATAAATTTCGGCGACAATGAAGGTGCTGTTGGGTATCTCATCGGCGAGGAGAACAAGGGGCTCTCCCACATGTTCACCATGATGAACCACGCGCGCATGGAGGTTGGCCTGCAAGGCGTGGCGATCAGTGAACGCGCCTACCAGCTGGCGCGCTCCTACGCCAACGATCGTGTCCAGGGCCGCGTGCCGGGGCAGGAAGGCAGCGCACCTATCATCCATCACGGCGATGTTCGCCGCATGCTCATGTTGATGCGTTCCCAGCTGGAAGCCATGCGCGGGCTCGCCTACATGGCCGCATCCATGGACGATATGGAACACAATGCGGCTGACGCGGACGTGCGTGCCGCGGCTGGCAAGCGCCTGTCGCTGCTGACGCCCGTCGTCAAGGGCTGGTGCACGGAGACCAGCGAACAGGTTACGTCGCTCGGCATCCAGATTCACGGTGGTATGGGCTTCGTCGAAGAAACCGGTGCCGCGCAGTACTACCGCGATGCCCGCATTCTGACGATTTACGAAGGCACGACCGGTATCCAGGCTGGCGACTTTGCCGGGCGCAAGATCCTTGCTGATGAAGGGCGTGAATTGACCGCGCTCATCGGTGAGCTTCGTGAGCTCTGCGACTCGATGCAAAGCAACGAACAGCTGGCTCCCCTGGCAGAAGCAGTCCGCGACGGCCTCGCCCGGCTGGAGGAAGGCATGCAGTGGCTGATCGCGAACGGAACGTCTAGCCCGGCCGCGATGGGATCGGCCAGCTTTAATCTGCTGATGCTGGCAGGAACCGTCCTCGGCGGGGCCTACCTGGCCAAAGCGGCAGCCATCGCTGTGTCGGAATCGAGCAGTGCCAGCCAGTCATTTGGCGAGAACAAGCTCGCGACGGCCGCGTTTTACTGCGCGCATGTGCTGCCGCGTGCGCATGGATTCCTCGCAGCAATGACGGCTGACGCGGATCTGACGATGGCAATAGCAGCCGATTCGTTCTGACCCCGGTCGCACGGCCCGGCCGTGCCGCGTGGCTGCGGGGCCCTAGGCGCCCAAATCGCCGAAGCAGATGTACTTCATCTCAAGGTAGTCGTCGACACCATAGCTCGAGCCCTCACGGCCCTGCCCGGATTCTTTAATGCCGCCAAAGGGGATGAACGTAGATGAGATAAGCACCTCGTTGACTCCGACCATGCCGTACTCGATACCTTCCGATACTCGCCAGCTGCGGCCCGGGTCTTTGGTGAACAGGTAGGCGGCCAGTCCGAACTCGGTGTCGTTCGCCATCGCGATCGCTTCTTCCTCGGTCCTGAACTTGAAGATGGGCGCAACCGGCCCGAAGATTTCCTCTTTGAACACACGCATGTCGTCCGTGACGTTGCACAGAATAGTCGGCTGGATGAACTGCTCTCCTTCCGCACCAAAGTCGCCACCGGCAGCGATTTCTGCCCCGTGCGCTACGGCATCATCGACCATCTCCTTGATGTCTTCGAGCGCCTTGCGTGTAATCACCGGCCCGTGCGTGGAACTTTCGTCCATACCGTCACCGATCTTGAACGTGCCAACAACGCCCTTCAGCTTTTCGACAAACGCATCGTAGACCCCCTCCTGCACCAGGATGCGATTGGCACAAATGCAGGTCTGGCCGGAGTTACGGTACTTTGACGCGGCTGCCCCCACGGCCGCCTTATCGAGATCCGCATCGTCAAAAACAATCACAGGGGCATTGCCACCCAGTTCCATCGACGTGCGCTTCATCGTTTTCGTGCATTGGGCAGCAAGCATTTTGCCGATGTGTGTCGAGCCCGTGAACGTAAACTTTCGAACAATCGGGTTGCTGCACATTTCGTCACCGATGGGCTTGGCGTGCCCACCCGGAACGATACTGAGCAGGCCTGCCGGTAGTCCGGCACGGTCCGCCAGCTCCGCGAGTGCCAGCATCGACAGCGGCGTTTCGTGTGCCGGTTTCGCAACCATCGCACAACCGACGGCGAGCGCGGGGCCGCATTTGCGAGTCAACATTGCGCTCGGAAAATTCCAGGGAGTGACTGCTGCAACCACACCAACGGGCTGCCTGATGGCAACGCCACGACTGGTGCTCTGGGGCAGAGGAAATACGTCGCCATATACCCGCTTGCCCTCCTCGGCAAACCACTCGATGAACGACGCCGCGTACACGATCTCGCCCCGTGATTCGGCCAGGACCTTGCCCTGTTCGAGGGTCATGATGATGGCGAGGTCTTCGACGTTCTCCAGAATGAGGTCATTCCACTTCCTGAGAATCGCAGAGCGCTCCATCGGAGTACGTGCCGCCCAGGCCGTCTGTGCAACCTCTGCCGCTTCGATGGCACGCCGTGTTTCGGCACCGCCGACGCTGGCCACTTCCACCAATACCTGCTGAGTAGCCGGATTGCGAACCGGGAACGTCTCGCCACTATCTGCATCAACCCACTCGCCATTGATGTACGCCTGGGTTCTGAGAAGAGTCGGGTCTTTAAGCAAGTCTTTCATGCTGCACTGCCTTTTGGTCTGTTAATCAGGTCTTGTTTGCCGAGCGCGTATGCGACAGTTGCCTCGGCCAGAATATCGGTTGACGAAATGAGTGGCGCGTCGAGCATCGATTGGTCGAGGACCAACGGAATCTCCGTGCAACCGGCAATGACAGCCTGCGCGCCGCAAGCTGTCAGCCCTTCGGCCAAGCGTTTCATACGGGCACCGACATCCGGGCTGCAATCGCCCATCTTGATCGCCGCAATCAGGCTGGCGAGCTCCGTTACCTCTTCCTCATCCGGCACGATCGTCTCGATGCCGGCTGCTCGCAGCGCCGTTTGATAGATACCGCTGACCAGGCACCCCCGGGTGGCCAACAGCCCGACCGCCGAATTTCCCCGGCACACCTCAACCATTTCGTCGATGATCGAGACGAACGGCACGGTCAGCGCGGCTTCGATATCGGCCTGGAATGCATGCGCGGTATTGCAGGGCATGACAACCAGACGGGCACCTGCCTGTTCCAGCTGCTTCGCCATCGCGGCCAGCACCGGGCCGGGTTCGCCCCCTTCGCCGAGAATCGCCCGGGTCCGATCAGGAACGTGCGGATTATGATCGACGAGCATATGCACGTGCTCCTGGTCTGACCCTGCCGGCGTGGCCGCGATCACTTTGCTCATGAAGTCCACAGTTGCGTCCGGCCCCATGCCGCCGAGAACGCCGACCGTCAATGGCAGACTATTTGGCGAGGCAGGCATCCAGACAGGACTCCAGGATATCGAAGCCTTCGTCGATCAGCTCATCACTAATCGTTAACGCAGGCAGGAAACGGACGACGTTGCCATTGACGCCGCAGGACAGCAGGACCAGCCCATGTTCGTAGGCGGAGGCAACCAGCGCTTTGGTCAGGTCGGCGGCGGGCCTCGAGACGTCACCATCCTCAACCAGCTCAACGGCAATCATCGCGCCACGATCGCAGCGCACGGCACCGATAATTGACGGATGTTCTACCTGCAGGGCCAGCAGACGCTGCTTGAATTTCGCACCGATATGGTTGGCACGCTGCACGAGTCCGTCCTCGCGAATGACGTCGATGACAGCGAGTGCCGCGGCGCAGCCGATTGGGGATCCCGCGTAGGTACCGCCAAGACCGCCCGGCAGCGGTGCATCCATGATCTCCGCTTTGCCAACCACAGCCGCCAGCGGGAAGCCGCCGGCCACGCCCTTGGCAACGGTCATCAGGTCCGGCTCGATGCCCGCATACTCGCTGGCAAAGAACTTGCCGGTGCGACCGAAGCCTGTCTGGATTTCGTCGGCAATCATGACAATGCCGTGCTCGTCGCAGATAGCGCGCAGCGCCTGCATGAACTCGTCCGGTGCCGCGTAAAAGCCGCCTTCACCCTGCACCGGTTCGACGATGATGGCCGCAACGTCGGATGGTGCGATATCGACCTTGAACAGGTTGTGCAGCGCCTTGATCGAATCCTCGACGCTGACACCGTGGTATTCGATAGGAAACGGCGCGTGGTAGACCTCGCCCGGGAACGGCCCGAACAGGTTCTTGTAAGGCGTGATCTTGCCCGTCAATCCCATCGCCAGCATGGTGCGACCGTGGAACCCGCCGTTGAATGCGATGACGCCGCGGCGGCCCGTGTACGCGCGCGCAATCTTGACTGTATTTTCAACAGCCTCTGCACCGGTCGTGACAAATATCGACTTCTTCGGCGTGTTACCGGGCGCCAGCTCGTTCAAAGCCTCGGCAAGTCGCACTGCCGTGTCGTAGGGCGTGACCATGACACACGTATGGCTGAATTTATCGAGCTGCTCCTTTACCGCCGCGACGACTTTCGGGTTGCTGTGTCCCGTGTTGCAGACGGCGATGCCGGTGCCGAAATCAATGTAGCGGCGTCCTTCGACGTCCCACATCTCCGCGTTCTCGGCACGATCGATATACACCGGCGCGATATTCCCCTGGCCCCGAGCCATCGCCGCAACCTTGCGCGCCTGCCAATCGGCGTTGCTCGATCCCACCTGCACCTGCTCTTTCTCAACCGCGCCCATGCCCCTGCTCCAGAATGTCAATCAGCGGTCAATAATGGCCCCAATGCCACCGCCCAGCAATATCCTAAATGTCCTAGTGGCTAATCTTTCGATGGTACTATTTCGACCACTTCGATACTCAAACCCAGTGGTGCCGGTCAGCCGCATGACACTTTCGCTCGATGAACTCAGAGCCTGGTCCGAGGGCATTGCCCGGGTTGTCGAATCGATCGACGATACCCAGACTCCGCGTCGCCTGTGCGACGCTCTTGGCGACCTCGTACGGGCCGACCGCCTGGGCGTGTTCGTGCTGCGCCGTCATTCTTCGCCGCTTGCGATACTTCACGACGTGCCTCCCGGTGCCGATGCCAACTCCTATCTCGAGAGTCTCTACCTGCTGGATCCGGTCTACGACCACTTTCTGCGCCGTACGCTGCCGACGTGTGCCTTACTGCATGACATTTGCCCCGATGATTTTTTCGAGTCCGATTATTTCCTGAAGTACTGGAGCAGCGTAAATATTGTGTCCGAGTTCAGTATTAATGCGCACTATGACGATGACACCGTGCTGCATGTGCCGTTGTCGCGAACTGCAGGATCGAGGCCGTTCTCCCAGGACGATATGGATCTGCTGACTGCGATTAGTCCTGCGGTTGTCGCAACCATGCGCCGCTTCTGGGAGGCAAGCAGAGCCGGCTTTGAACGCGATGCTTCAAACGCAGATTCCTTCCATGTGCACTTGCGTTTCGTGATGGACAATTTCGGCTGCTCGATCCTGACGGCTCGGGAAATGGACGTCATGCAGCTGACGATGCGTGGGTATTCCGACAAACTGTTGGCGCGCGAACTCGGCATCACGCCCGGCACCGTTCGTAATCACAAGAAAAGTATCTTCAGCAAATTGCAGGTTTCTTCCCAGGGCCAGGTATTCGGGCTCCTGCTCGACGCATTGCAGTTGCCGGCCGATGCGGCCATCGGCCCAGACCCACTCGCCACGCTGCTGGAAAACCGCAGCTGATGCTTAAGTCGAACATCCGATTGTTTGACCGCAACCTGCCCAAAGTCGGACTCGACGAAGCCGCTGGACTCTTACGCAAGCACTATGCCGTCGAAGGCGAAGTACACGCACTCGACGGCGAGCGCGACCTGAACTTCCGCATCAGATCCGATACCGGCGATTTCATATTCAAGATAGCCAACACCGAGGACGGTGAAGATGTTGTTGGCTTTCAGGCAGCCGCTCTCCTGCATATCCGCGAGCGCGACCCGTCGTTACCTGTGCCGGTGATTCAACCGGGCAGCAACGGCCAGATAATGCAGCGTGTAACGACCCGATCAGGTGGCTCGCATATTCTGCGATTGCTAAGTTTTCTGCCCGGCACGCCTGTCGACGGAGCATCTGCCACACAACGAACCTGGCGAGAGATCGGCAGGCTGATGGGGAGGCTGAATGTCGCCCTTGGCAGCTTCTATCATCCGGCGGCGCAGGCCAACGATCACCCGTGGGATACGGCGAATTGCCTGCGCTTCCAGCCTCTAACCCGTCACATCAGCGATTCCGCGGCACGCGATCTCGTTAACTCGGTATTCGATCGGTTTCACCATGTTGTAAAACCCCAGCTCGACAGCACACGGCACCAGATCATTCACCAGGACGCCCATAGCGGGAATGTCCTCGTAGACCCCAATGATCCCGAGCGGGTCGTCGGCCTGATCGATTTTGGCGACCTGCTGTATGGGCCAGTGATCGCAGACCTTGCGATTGTGCCGGACAGGACCGAGCGAAGTAACGACAGCCTGCTTGACGTGATCTGCAATGCGGCCGTGGGATTCGATGCTGAGTTCCCATTGCAGGAGAACGAGGTCGACCTCCTGTATGACGTTATCTGTGCCCGCTATGCACTGGCCGCGACCATTGTCGCTGCGCGTAGTGCGCTCCATGAAGACCAGCCGCGGCACATGGAATCGAACGCCCCATTGGTTGAGGCGCTCGATGAACTCATGACGATTGGTGCGGACGCCGGCACTCGCGAAATTCGACGCGCCTGCCGCTTTCCTCCGCCACTCACCGGTGCGGATGATGATGCGTTGCTCGACGCCAGGCACCGGCTTCTCGGCAAGAACGCAACGCATTTCTACTCGCGCCCGATGCACTTCGAGAAAGCGCGCGGTGCGTTTCTCTACTCGACCGACGGACACCGTTATCTCGACTGCTACAACAATGTGCAGCAGGTCGGTCACTGTAACCCGCATGTGGTGAGAGCCATTTCACGACAGGCCGCCGTACTCAACACGAACACGCGATACCTGTATGACAGCATCCTCGAGTATGCCGAGCGCCTCACTGCGAAGCTCGCGCCACATCTCGACGCCTGCATCTTTGTGAACTCCGGTAGTGAGGCTAATGACATAGCCTGGCAAATGGCGAAGGTCATGACCGGCCGATCGGGTGGCCTGCTCATGGAAGACGCTTACCATGGCATCACCGGACCGATCCGTGAATTCTCACCGGGACACCCGGATACGAGAATGCCCGACCACCTGCAGGGCCTGCTTGTGCCTGATCCATACCGGGGAAAATACCGGGAAGGCACGCCCGACATCGCAGAAAAATACGCCGCAGATGCGGACCGTGCCATAGCCGACCTGGCCAGTTGCGGCTATAAACCTGCTGCATTCATGATCGACTCTGCACTTTGCTCCAGCGGTGTACCCGAGACGCCCGTGGGCTACCTGCCCGGCGTTGAAAAGCGTGTTCGAGCAGCCGGAGCCCTGATGATCTGCGACGAAGTACAGTCCGGTTTCGGCCGGATGGGCCAGTGGTGGGGGCACGAACTCCACGGCATGGAAGCCGACTTTGTCACCATGGGTAAACCGGTGGGCAATGGCCATCCGCTTGGCGTCATCGTAACCAGGACCGAGATCCTGGAGCGCTTCACGGCGAAGACCGGGCTATTCAGCACCTTCGGCGGCAATACCGTTGCCTGCGCGGCCGGCAATGCAGTGCTCGACGTGATCGAACGCGAAGACCTGATCGAGAACGGACGTGTCGTGGGTGACTACTTGCGGGACGGGCTCTGCGCACTGGCTGATTCGCAAACATTGATTGGCGACGTGCGTGGCACCGGCATGCTTGCCGGCATCGAGTTCGTTACCGATCGAGAGACGAGAACGCCAGCGACTGAGGAAACGGCGCGGCTGCTTGAACTTCTCCGCCAACGCCATGTTCTGGTTGGCAGCGAAGGTCGCGATGCCAACATCCTCAAACTACGACCGTCACTGATCTTCCAGAGAAACCACGCCGACCTGTTGATTGACGCACTTGACGATGCGCTGGGAGCGTTGGCGGCGACCTAGTGCGAAGCGTCCGCTCTCACCGCAAGCGGATGCGCAGCTCTTGAAATAGGCCTGGTTTGCTTATTCGCTCGCCTGCATTCGCTCCATGGATGTAGCGAGCGCTTCGCAGGACTGGTGCTGAATCTGTCCCCGTTGCTCAAGGTGAGATACGTCCTCACCGGATTTTTTCAGCGTCACGGTCACTCTATCTCTTGGAGCAAGACTGACCGGCACCACTTGCGGCGGCGTACTGTGCAATTCAACTCGATACTCGCCCTCCGGCAAATACATCGTCTCGGCCGCACCGAGCGACCCGGTGGCAACTTCCGCACCGCCTTTAAACACGCTGAACGACGTGGCTACCGTCTCGGCCAACGCGTCTTTGAGTTCCTCGGCACTTCCCGCAACGACGTAACGTCCGCCGGACGCATTGGCGACAGCCCGCAGGCTCGCAGCGTCTTCGTCGGCCGCACTACCGAGTCCAAAACCGATGACATGGACTGCGATGCCCTGCTCACTCAGCTCGCGGGCCGCCTGTACCGGATCTCCGCCGCAGCTCTCAATGCCGTCCGTAACGAGGACCACCGCACGATCACCCTGCAGCGTGCCGAAATCGCTGGCGGCCTGATTCAGGGCGTAGGCGATAGGCGTTTGTCCGAGCGGCCGCAGACCGCCGATCGCACCGCGAATTGGCTCGCGATTGTAATCCGCAAACGGTACGAGCAATGCCGAGTCGGCGCAGTTGTTATTAGTGCTGGGGCTATTGCTTCCGTAGGCACGGAGCGCCAGATCCAGATCTTCCGGGAACCAGTAGGACACGTCCTGGAGGATTTCCTTGGCGATGGTCATTTTGGCCTTGCCATCGATCTGACCCCACATGCTCCTTGACGCATCGACGACCACTTCGACGGCGCGATCGTTTAGCGATATAACAGGGCGACCCTGCTTCATCGCCGTCACTTCCAAAGCGGCACAGCTGGCATCGCGCACGGTCACCGTGACGGTGGATTCTTTCGTGTCGCCATCCAGACTCGTCGCAAACGCAACGATGCGATTCTCACCTATGGCGAGCGGAAGATTGCCGCTGAAGGTCCCGCCCGCGAGTTTTGCGGACACTGGTGCCGATCCGTTGACGCTCAGGGTGACGCTGTCCACGCCTGTCGTTCGCAGATCGAGGAAAGCCTGGGGCAGTTTGGCGGGATCGGAAACCTGCACGAAGCTACCGCCCGTTGCCCAGGCAATGGTATCGAGAATTGAGCCGCCCTTCTGACTTGACCCAAGCAAGAGCGTTTGAATCGTAGCGTGCTGCGAGTGCGCCTTCACCGCGGCGTCATACGCTTTTTGCTCGTTCGACATGCCGTCCGTGAACAGCATGATCACCCGTGATGACCCCGGCCGCCCATTCTGCTCGAGTTCATTGAGCGCCGTCCGAATGCCCGCAGCAAGATTGGTGCTGCCGGATCGCGGCAAATCATTCAACACACCGATGGCCAGGTCTCGATCTGACGTCAACGGCTGCGCCAGCTCACCCTTATTATCAAAACTGACCACGCCAATCTGAATGTCGCTTTTTGGCGAGAGGTTTTGCACCAGGCCGATAGCCCCCTGCGACCTGAAGTCGCCGGGGTCGGTGCCCCGCAAACTCGACGACGTATCCATGACAAAAATCATGTCGAGGTAGCGGACTCCGCCGATTGCAGAGGCAATGCCATCCACTTCGACCGTGATTTCTCCCTCGGCCGGGCTGAATTCAGGCGACGGTGACTGAATCTCGATCTGTAAACCAGTCGCAGACCCCTCCTGCCCCACGGCAAACGACGACGCGGTAAAGGATAGGGAACAAATCAATAAAATCAGTCGGTTACACATGATGCTACTCATTTTGTATCAAGACACATGGCAGCATAGCGCCTGGTCGACGCCAGAAACCTCGACACAGTACTCAATTTCCATAATCTATTGGCGCGGAGATGGCCGCTCTCGGCCAGATGCGGACGCCAGGGTCAACGCACTTGACACGATCACCCCCTGACTCAGGGGGTGATCACTATTACTTCGTCGCTCCCTGTTGGAAGCTCGAAAATCATGCCGTCCTGGGAAATGATGGTGCCCTCGGGAAGATCTCGCGAGAAGATCTTTTCGAATAGTGCGTTCCGAGGCGGCGGAACCAGGTGATAAAGAGCAAGCTGCCGTACGCCACTCTTGGCCACCAGGCCCGAAAGGTCACCCGTATGCGCATGGTAATCCTGTATATCGAAAAAGATCTTCTCCATCCGCGAACCCGCCGAGGCCTTCTCCAGACTTTTGACAAGCGGCAATGACAGACTGTCTTGAAGCAACAGATCTGCTCCGGTGGCGGCGTCGATTAGACCTGGAGTGACCGTTGCATCCCCACTAATAACTACGGACCTTCCGCGATAGTCGAATCGATAACCAACTGCAGGGCGCACCGGATCGTGGTTAACCTGGAAGCTGGTGATGGTCAGATCTTCACGATCCAACACCGTGTCGGCCTCCATTAATTCAGCCTCCATTACCCCAAGACTGGGAGGCAATAGCTCCTCTCCGTGATGCGCAACCCGGTACGTTAAGTCGAGCCGATAAGCGTCATTGAGACCCTCGACAATCTCCGCCACTCCGGGAGGCCCGAATACGACCATGGGCTTTGGCCGCCCGGCCACCCACGAGTTGAGATTGAATTCAGGCAGGGCAGCGATATGATCGGAGTGAAAGTGGGTAAGGAAAACCGCTTCCAGATGTTCCAACGGCAGGCGACCCAATGCCGCGACCTGAGCAGAGCCGGCGCCAGCATCAACCAGATACAGCGATTTACCGGCGAAAACCGCGACACATGCCTGAGCACGACCCGGGGCTGGCAGTGGGGAGGAGGTGCCGCAAAGAAATACCTTGAGACCCTCAGGCTCACCAAGCCCTGCTGGGCGCTTCATCGCTGCAGCTACCGCGTGCTCCAGAAGCCAGTCTTGCCCTGCGCGGGAGTTCCAGACCCCGATGCCAATCGTTATGGCGAGGATGCTAAGACCAGCCAGAAACTTGACCACGTTCTTCATCATAGAGTCATTTCGAAAGGCGAGTTCCGGTCCAGCGGCGAGGGATGGGGATCCTGATTAATGCGGCTTGACGAATCGCTCATTACAGAGATCCTAGCCTATGAGTCAGGTTCACGCACACAGCGAACCAGACTCAGCAGAATCACGTTAGAGGTTTTGCTCAATTAGCGTCAGGATCTTCTCGATCTGATCCCGGGTTTGCAGAATTTCTGATGCGTAACGCGCAGAACTCTCATGACTACGATTCACGTACGCGATAAGGACGGTATTTTTCCGCAACCGCAGCAAATCCTCGGCCGTCGCGGCGGGCAGGTATGACATCAGGTTGCTTCTGTAACAGTCAGGTTCCGAACGTAAGTCCGCACATTGCTCGATGGTGCTGCTTTCGGGGCCCTTGAAATATGGGCCGCCATTCCTTGCGATTTCCTGCCAGATTATCATTGCCCACAACGACATGTATTCGCGATCTTCATGCGCATCTTCGACGAAATTCACAAAGGTCGTGAGTGCATCCCGAAGGCTCCTGTCCTGCAGGATCCCAAGCTTTCCGGAGCTCGTTAAGGCATCTACCGATCCGCGAACCGCATCAAATGTCCGCGGGTGAGCCATATACCCAACATGTCGCTCAACTTCCCGCGCCGATAAAGCAAGTACTTCGTCATCAGAGAGACTCATCAGTTCCGCGCCATACCGTAATGCTCGCTCGTGTGTAAGCACGACATTAGCGGCCTCGTCTCGATTGGCCTCAAACTCGAGTTGCAGTGATCGCAGCACTTCTTTTTCTTCCATGCGTTCATTGCGCTCGTCCCACGCAGCATCAATCGCAAATGCCAGGAGAATACTGGCAACAATGGCAATCGCCTCTGCTGCAAGTCGTTTCCATGGAAGGTTCTGGTTTTCGGTCATTCGGTACGGCCGCCTAGTCTGGTAACTGTGCGTAAGCCGCCGCGAGATTGCGGCCCAGCTGCATCATGTGCACCTGGTCCGGTCCGTCGGCAAGACGGATAGTTCGTGCTGCAGCGTAGGCGTGGGCCAGGAAGAAGTCCTGACACACACCCGCCCCACCGTGAATCTGGATGGCCCGGTCGAGCACCGTGCATGCCATGGCCGGTGCCACGATCTTGATCATGGCGATCAGATCCTTCGCAGCCTTGGTGCCGCCCTTATCCATGCGCTCGGCCGCTTTCAGCGTCAGCAATCTCGCCTGCTCGATCTCGCAGGCCGAAAGCGCGATGCCCTCGCGCACCGACTGCTGTTTCGACAACGGGCGACCGAATGCGATGCGGCTCTCGGCACGCGCGCTCATGGCTTCGAGTGCTCTCTGTGCCAGGCCGATCAGGCGCATGCAATGGTGGATGCGCCCAGGGCCCAGGCGTCCCTGGGCGATCTCGAAACCCCGGCCCTCACCGAGCAATATATTGCTTGCCGGGACTCTCACCTTGTCGAACACAACTTCGGCATGTCCTTCGGGCGCATCGTCGTAACCAAAAACACGCAACGGTCGCTCTACCGACACACCATCTGTATCTGCGGGCACGAGAATCATGGACTGCTGGTGATAACGGCTCGCATGGTCCGGATCCGTCTTACCCATAACAATATAGACCTTGCAGCGGTGCCCGCATGCGCCACTCGACCACCACTTGCGTCCATTGATGACGTATTCGTCACCCTCCAGGACCATCGACGTTTGGATGTTCGTTGCATCCGAAGACGCCACATCCGGCTCCGTCATGCAGAACGCGGAGCGGATTTCTCCGCGCATCAGCGGTTGCAGCCATTGTTCCTGCTGCGCCGGGCTACCATAGCGAGCCAGCACTTCCATGTTGCCGGTGTCCGGCGCGCTGCAATTGAAAACCTCGGATGCCCAAAGGACGCGACCCATGATTTCGGCCAGCGGTGCGTACTCGAGGACGGTCAGGCCGGGACTAAGATCCCCGTAGGACTGCGGCAGGAACAGATTCCAGAGGCCGGCTTCCTGCGCGCGTGGTTTGAGCTCCTCCAGGATGGCTGGTTCTGCCCAGCGATCGCCCGCATCGACCTGCTCCCGAAAAAGCGCTTCATTCGGATAGATGAATTCATCCATAAACGCCAACAGGCGTTTGCGGAGTTCCTGTACCTTGGGTGAGAATTCAAAATCCATCAACTACTCCATGCACCGATTGATTCCAGCATGATAGACCTGAAACGCTTCGAAGCCGAGTGCCGGCGCGAAATACCGCTACTGACAGCGATGGATCTGTCGTTCGTCAGTTTCGACGATCTCGCGCTAACGATGGAAGCGCCGCTCGCGCCCAACATCAATAACAAGGGCACGGCCTTCGGTGGCAGCATCGCCAGCATCTGCCTGTTCGGTGGCTGGGCCGTCTCAACGTTGGCCTTCATGGACAACGCTATCCACAACACGGAGATCGTGGTCTACCGGAACGAGATGACCTTTGAACGGCCCGCGCGAGGTCATCTCACCGTCAGGGCCCGCATCAAGCCCGATGATTTTGCTGCCTGCCTGGAGCGGCTAAAGGCCGGCGACCCGGACCGGATACGGCTCGACCTCCATGTTGACCTGTTCCACAACGATGAGCGCTGCGCCACGATGCAGGGGCTGTACGTCGTCTGGCTGAAATAAACCGCGTTCCTCGCAACCAAATGCCGGTGCCAGGTATCTAAGCTGTAGATCCGATAGATGGGGAGGTCGTCCCCGAAGGAACATGTAATGACTCTCAAGTCGAACTCGACGTGGCTCGCACTGGCGGTCGCACTTATTGCCAGCCTCTGGTACTCCGAGGCGAACGCCGCAAAAGGCTCATTCGAACAAACACTTTCGGTTGATGAGCCGATTCTGCTTGATGTCAGTACGGGCAGCGGCAGCATTACCATTGAGAGCGGGCCGGCGGGCCAGGTCGAGATTGTTGGCCATGTCAAAGTCGGGAACAGCCTGTTCCGCAGGAGCGCCGCAAGCGCCCGGGAACTGGTGGACGAGATCGAGGCCAACCCGCCGATCGAGCTGGTCAACGGCCAGCTGCGAGTGGGTCACTTGAAAGGACGTGCATTCAAAGGCAACGTCTCTATCAGTTTTGAAATCGTCGTACCTGCCGAGACGCGCGTTAAGGCAGGAACAGGCTCGGGCTCGATGTCGATCGATGGCGTTGCCGAAATTGTCAAAGCCAACTCCGGTTCCGGTCGCGTCAAGTTGCATAACATTGCAGGCGCCGCGGTTGCCAACACGGGTAGCGGATCAATTCATGCCGAAGGCGTCGCCGGTACGTTTGACGGTGATACCGGCAGCGGCGGCATCTACCTTGCCCAGTCCGCGCCTGGTGATGTCAAGGTCTCCACTGGATCCGGCGGCATTGAAGTGCACAACATCGACGGTGCACTCCACGCGCGCGCAGGCAGTGGTCGCGTTCGCGTGAACGGCCGCCAGAACGGAATCTGGGATATCGACACAGGATCCGGGACCATCCGCGTTAACCTGCCCGATGAGGCAGCATTTCAGCTGGACGCCGAGTCCAGCTCAGGCAGCATCGTCATTGAGCATCCGTTGACCGTACAGGGCAAGATTTCCAAGCGACACCTGCGTGGCAACGTCCGCGGCGGTGGTGACCTGCTGAAAATCGACACCGGTTCCGGTGACATTACCGTTGACTAAAACAGTAGCTCGTTTGTTTACCGACAACCAGATAGCGTAGACGGCACACACCAGCGTAAGCAATGCTGTGCCGCCCGCGCCAAGCAGTCGGCCAATATGACCCATGTTGTCATGATGAAGACCGAACGCGTGAAAAATGCGCGCCAGGCGCAGGCATGTCCGAACTGGCAGCACCAAGGGCGGCGCCCTCTGGTTCAGACCGCTTCGAACAGTGCTGAGGCTCCCTGGCCTCCGCCGATACACATGGTCACCACGCCGTACCTCTTGCCACGCCGTTTGAGTTCGCGCAGCAGAGTGCCGGTCATGCGTGAGCCGGTCATGCCGAACGGATGACCAATGGCAATGCTGCCGCCGTTCACGTTGTAGATCTCATTGTCGATCTCCAGCGCGTCGCGGCAGTAGACGCACTGCGATGCGAACGCTTCGTTCAGCTCCCACAGATCGATATCGTGCATCGACAGACC
>JAIBDF010000030.1 GCA_024679535.1 Chromatiales bacterium | reverse complement strand
GCTGCTCGGCGACACCGATGTCTGTCCTGACGGCGGCCCGACAACGGCCAGCCGCCAGACCTTCGTCAGCGGCAATGCCGCAAGGCACGCCGCACGCGATGTCGCGCAGAAACTGGCTAATGCACCAGGAACCAGGGTTGTTGCACGGCACGAGTACTGGGCGCCGGCGACGCAACCGCTGGGCACCGGTGGCGATATGCACGTCGCGTTCAGTTTCGTGGCACAGGCCGCACTTTGCGAAATCGATATGCGCACCGGCGAGGTCCAGGTACGCAGGATTGTCGCCGCGCACGATGTCGGGCGCGCCATCAACCCGTTGACGCTCGAAGGCCAGATCGAAGGCGGTATCGTCATGTGCATTGGCTACGCACTCACCGAGCACTACATCCAGGAAGGCGGCACACCCTGGACCAACGTCATGGCACGTTACAAGACGCCGAGCATCACGCACGCACCATCGATCACCTCGTACATTGTCGAACATGAACTCTCGACCGGGCCGTTCGGCGCGAAAGGCATGGGCGAACTGCCCAGCATAGTGACAGCCCCTGCAATCACCAATGCCATCTACAACGCAACCGGCGTTCGCGTCCGCAGCCTGCCTGTCGATCAGGACACCCTGCTGCATGCCATCGACGCCGGGGCGGCCGAGGTCGAGCTGGGCTGGGGCGATCGTGAACCTGTCCCCACAATCGAATTCGGAGGGCAACATTGAAACTCGTACCTGAAATTCGCGACGACGTACTCCAGAAAAGCATCGCCCGTGCGCGTAGACACAACATTGTCCTTCCCACGTTTGCGCAACAAAAGAACCCCGAGCGGGTTCCCGACTCGATCAAATCGCGGCTGCAGAATGTCGGGCTCTGGGATCTCGACCCGGCCAACCTGTTTCGTATCACATGGAAGAACGAACCCGTCGCGCATGGCGGAGGCTTCGGCGAAGGCAACTGGATCGAATTCCCGTCCTCGCTGACCGGCATTGACGCCACGGTGGTCGGCATCCTTGGCAAGTGGTTTCCGACCGGTGCGCACAAGGTCGGCGCGGCCTACGGCTGCCTTGTGCCGCGACTCGTCACCGGGGCATTCGATCCTGACACACAAAAAGCCGTGTGGCCGTCAACCGGCAACTACTGCCGTGGCGGTGCCTATGACTGTGCCCTGCTCTCCTGCCCGGCGGTCGCCATCCTGCCAGAAGGAATGAGCCGCGAACGGTTTGAGTGGCTCGCTGCCATCGGTACTGACGAGGTCATTGCGACACACGGCACCGAATCGAACGTCAAGGAAATTTACGACAAGTGCTGGGAGCTTCGCGACGAGCGGGGCAACGGCATTGTCGTCTTTAACCAGTTTGAAGAATTCGGTAACGCAATCTGGCACTACCAGATGACCGGGTCGATCGTCGAAGAGATCTTCCGGAACCACTATAGCGACGAGCGGCGGCTCTCCGGCTACGTCAGCGCCACGGGTTCGGCCGGTACGATTGCTGCCGGCGACTACCTGCGCACACGGCACCCGGACATCCGTATCGTCGCCACGGAGGCGCTGCAATGCCCAACGCTGTTGCAGTTCGGCTTTGGTGACCACCGCATTGAGGGCATCGGCGACAAACACGTGCCGTGGATCCACAATGTGCGCAACACCAACTTTGTCGCGGCCGTCGACGACGAGCAAACGATGCAGCTCATGCGACTCTTCAACGAAGACGAGGGGCAGGCATGCCTGCGACGAGAAGGCGTCGACGACGACACACTGGCGGCGCTCAGCCAGGTTGGCATTTCCGGTATCTGCAATCTCGTCGCGGCTATCAAGACGGCACGCTACTACGACATGGATGGCCGCGATGTGATTTTCACGCCGCTAACCGACTCCATGGAGCTGTATGCATCGCGCATGCAGGAAATGAACGCCGCGCACGGCGCCTACACAACCCACCGCGCCGACCAGCATTTCGGTCGTTACCTGCGGGGCACGACGACCGACCATGTCCGCGAGCTGGGATACGCCGACCAGAAGGCCCTGCACAATTTCAAATACTTCACCTGGGTCGAGCAGCAGGGCCGCAGTTCCGACGAACTGCGCGAGCTCTGGGACCCCGATTTCTGGGGTGAAGTGTTCTCACAGGATGTCGTTGACGAATGGGATCGCCTGATCGATGCATTCAACAACGACGGAGGTTCATGAAGATGGATACTAGTTATTACCAGGATGCGATGGCGGTAAAACCCGACCTCGTGAAATTCATGCAGGACATCATTCGCATACCCTCTTTGAGTTCCGAGGAAGGCGCCGTCGTCGAACGCATCCGGGAGGAAATGCTGCGTATCGGCTACGACGAAGTCAACGTAGATCCGATGGGCAATGTCATCGGCCGGATCGGATCGGGGCCGAATGTCATTGCATTCGATGGTCATGTCGACACGGTGGACGTTGGCGATCCGGATCTCTGGGACCGCGACCCGCATTCCGGCGACATTGAGGGCGACATTCTCTATGGCCGAGGCGCCAGTGACATGAAGGGCGGCGTCGCGTCAAGCGTCTATGCCGGCGCATTGCTCAAGAAGCGAGGCATACCCGATAACGTGACTTTCTACGTAACGGGCACGGTGCAGGAAGAAGATTGCGACGGGCTGTGCTGGCAGTACATCATCAACGAGAGCAAGTTGCGGCCAGACCTGGTCGTAATTACCGAGCCCACGAGCCTGCGTATTTATTATGGCCATCGCGGCCGCATGGAGATGGAAGTCCATACGTCCGGCGTTTCCTGCCACGGCTCAGCACCCGAGCGGGGTGACAACGCCGTGTACAAAATGTCGGGCATCATCGCCGACATCGAAAAATTGAACGAAGAGCTGGAGCCACGCGACCCGCTCGGCAAGGGGACAGTCACAATCAGCGAAATTCGCTCCACGTCACCCAGCCTCTGTGCTGTCGCCGATGGCTGCACGATCCATCTCGACCGGCGCCTCACCGCCGGCGAAACCGAAGAATCCTCGGTTGCCGAGATCCTCGCACTACCGTCGGTCAAGGCTGCGAACGCGTCGGTGACCGTACCCGAGTACGCCGTCCCCAGCTATACCGGCCTCACGTACCCGACCCGCAAGTACTACCCGACCTGGGAGATGCCTCCCGAAGGTGCCGAGATACAGGCAGCCATGAGGGCCCATCGCTATGCGTTTACCCGGGAGCCGGAGATCGGTCACTGGACATTCAGCACCAACGGCGTCGCCACAGCCGGTATGCATGACATACCGTCCATCGGCTATGGACCCGGCCATGAGCATTTTGCACACGCGCCGAACGAGCAAACCGAGATCGAACATCTCGTCTGCTGCACCGCTTTCTACACCGCCCTCGTCGACGAATTCGCGAAGGGTCTGTAACAGGAGATACACAATGACCCGCGAAGCCAAACCGATACCCGGTCATATGAAAGGCCGGGACTGGCTCATGACCCAGGACTGGTCGGATGAGGAAATCGAGCTTGCGCTCGACACGGCAGTCAACCTCAAGGACGAATTCAGAAGTGGCGTGCCGACATTGCACCTTCCGCACAAAAGCGCATTCCTGATTTTCTTCGACAAATCGACGCGCACGCGCAACTCGTTCGAAGCCGGCATGACGCAGCTCGGTGGCCATGCACACTTCATCGATTCAGAAACCTCGCAGATCGCCCACGGCGAAAGCCCGAAGGATATGGGTACGATTCTCTCAACGTATGGCCACGGCATCATGATTCGCCACGACCTCGTGCCGGGTGAGGGACAGACCTACATGCGTGAGGTCGCGAAGCACTCATCGATACCCATAATCAACATGCAATGCGACGTCGACCACCCCTGCCAGACGCTCGCAGATCTTATGACGATTAGAGAAGAGTTCGGTAAGGATCTGAAAGACCTGAAAATTGCCGTCTCATGGGCCTACGCGCCCAGCTACGTGAAACCAATGTCCGTGCCGCAGGGCCTGATCATGCTGATGACCCGATTTGGCATGGATGTCACGCTCGCTCACCCTCCCGAGTACACCCTTATGGACGAACCCATGGGGATCGCCCGCGCCAATGCGGCACGATCCGGTGGCAAATTCGAGGTTGTGGACAACATGGAGGAAGCGTTCGCCGACGCGGATATCGTGTACCCGAAAAGTTGGGGCGTCGAGTCGCTGTTTAGTCAACCCGAGGACGCGATGCGCGTCGCGCAGCAGTATCGTCACTGGATCTGCGATGAAGCCATGATGGCCCGCGCGAAAGAGCGCGCCATTTACATGCACTGCCTGCCGGCAGACCGTGACTACGAAGTGACAGACGGAGTGATCGACGGTCCGCAATCGCGGGTCTACCCGGAAGCCGAGAATCGCCTGCACACCGCCAAGGCGCTGATGGCCCTGACCATGTGATGGCCATGACCCAGTCCGACAAACCCCTGGTCGTCATCGCCATCGGTGGTAATTCGCTGATACGCGACGCGCAGCACATGGACGTTCTTGACCAGTACCGCGCGGCAGGTCAGACCGCCCAATACATCGTGCCGATCATCAAAGCCGGTTACCGCGTGCTCGTCACCCATGGCAACGGACCGCAGGTTGGTTTTATTCTGCTGCGCTCCGAACTCGCACGCGACGTCATCCACCAGGTACCTCTCGCCAACTGCGTCGCCGACACGCAGGGATCGATCGGCCTGCAGATCGCACAGAGCCTGCAGAACGAATTTCTGCATCAGGGCATGGAACAGGACGTAGCCGCACTTGTTACCCAATGCGTGGTGGATGAGCAGGACCCCAGCTTCACCGCACCGAGCAAACCCATTGGCCCTTTCATGAGCGAAGCAGAAGCCAGGCAGCACGAGCGGGACGACGCCTGGGTTGTCGGCGAAGACGCCGGACGCGGCTGGCGACGCCTCGTACCCTCGCCCGAACCCCTCGAAGTCGTCGAGATGGCCGCGATTCGGACCTTGCTGGACAGCGGTACACTCGTCATTGCGGCGGGCGGCGGCGGTATACCGGTCGTCTACCGGGAAGACGGTGAGCTGCGGCCCCGCCCCGCGGTAATCGACAAGGATGCGGCATCCTGCCTGCTGGCCTGTGCGCTGGGCGCGCCAATTTTCATCATCTCAACCGATGTCGACAAGGTTGCTCTCAACTTCGGCTCCGACGAACAAACAGAGATCGATCGCATGACAGCAGCCGAATGTCGCGCCTACCTGGGGGCGGGTCACTTCGCCGCCGGCAGCATGCAACCGAAAATCGAGAGCGCCCTCAAGTTTCTCGAACAGGGCGGCCGGGAAGTCATCATCACGCAGCCGCACAACCTGAGAGCCGACCTTGAAAATATCTACGGCACACGCATCGTGCCGTAACGGATAGTGCTATGAATGCTTACCGCTGTTTTGCCTGTGACACAACGCACGCTGCTGATTTCAATCGCTGGACCTGTCCATCCTGCGGCGGCAACCTGGATGTGGTTAACGACACAGGCACTATTCTTGAGCAGGTACGCAAATCGCCGTTCGATACGGAGCGCATCCCGTTGCAAATTGGCAATACGCCGCTCTACGCGGCCTCACAACTCGGCCGGACTATCGGCCTGAGAAATCTGTATCTGAAGGACGACACCGTCAACCCCAGCGCGTCGAGCAAGGATCGCGCGAGCGCGGCGGTGGTGCTGCAGGCCATAGATGCCCACGCAAACATCGTCTCGGTGGCCAGCACCGGTAACGCAGGCTCGTCGCTCGCCTGTATCGCAGCCGCGGCCGGTTTGCAGGCCATGGTCCTGGTGCCTGAGAGCGCGCCCGTCGCGAAGCTGACACAAGCTCTGTCCTTTGGCGCCACGGTCCTGGCCGTGCGCGGCAGTTATGACGATGCCTTCGATTTGTGCCTGTCAGCGTCCGAAGAATTTGGCTGGTTCAATCGCAGCACAGGTGTAAACCCTTTTACCCGTGAGGGCAAGAAGGTTTGCGCGTGGGAAATCTGGGGATCACTCGGTGGTCGAGTCCCCGACCGGGTTGTGGTCCCGACCGGCGACGGCAATATCCTGAGTGGTATGTGGAAGGGCTGGTGCGAACTGCGAACAGTCGGGCTCATCGATCGCCTGCCGAAGATTGACTGCGCCCAGTCCGCAGGCAGCGATGCCATCAGCCGCACGGTGCTCAGGATTCGCGGCGGCGGTGATAGCGACTGGGCCACGGTGCAGATGGCGGCCGTGACTGCACACACGGTCGCGGACTCCATCTCGGTCGATCGGCCACGCGACGGACTGGCAGCAGTCCGAGCGATCATTGAATCTGGCGGCGAAGCGGTCACTGTGCCGGATTCGGAAATTCTCGCGGCCATTCCTGAAATGGCAGCTGCAACGGGCGTCTTCCCGGAGCCGGCTGCGGCGACACCCTGGGCGGCCGTCAGGCAGATGGTAAAGAACGGGAAAATAGCGCGGGACGAGATCGTCGTGTGCCTGGTGTCGGGAAATGGCCTCAAGGATATCGCCAGCGCACGAAAAGTAGCCGGCCAGCCCCGGGTGATTGACCCGTCGCTCGAAGCGCTCGAGGCGGCGCTAATTTCCGAGTGAGATCAGGGCGTCCCGGCGTTGGCCGAGCGCTTGCAGTCGTTCCTTGTCCAGCGCGTCACCAAGCGCTTTGCGCAATACTTTATCGCTTAGTTCATGCAGGGCTGCACGCCACTCGTCGCTCACTATCAGCCCGACATCCACGAGGTTAACCGGTAACGATGCATCTGTACCGAATGCGTTTTCATGATCGACCAGCATAAGCGACCACTCGTCACGGTCGTAGACCATCGATGAGGGCGACCGTGCGCCGTTATGCACTAGCGCATCGAACACCAGCATCGCAGCGATTTGTCGGTCCACCGAGCAAATAGCCTCGTCACCCTGCCCGGCGGCTACCCGTTCGCGTTCGGTAAGGGTCACACCCGGAAGTAACTGCAGCGTTCCCCGCCTGCCGTCGATTTTCCTGCGAACGGTCACCGGGACCATGCCTAATTGCAGCCGGCGATCCAGCCGGTACGCCGCAAGTTCCGGTGCAAAACGACGCTCGGCCGGCAAGGCGCGGAAAGATGCCAGCACGGTGACATTGCCATCCGTCACTCGCATTATTTGCCACTCGGCGCCTTTGGCGATGACAGCAGCGATCTCGCCCGCTTCCAAAACCCGCTCAATGATGGCTTCGCTGACCGCGGCATTCCGATAACCCACCTGCATCGCTTGCGTCAGTGGCCGAACTCGAGCGCCGCCCTTTTGGCTAACCACGCTGGTCCGTCCACCTTCGATAACCAGCGCATTGCCACTACCACCGTATACCTCGTTCAACATGCCTGTATCGATCTGGATTACGCGGCCGTTTAGCCGTTGCTGTACGCGACGCGTTATTGTCGTCGTGTGCCCGATGACGATCCGCTTTGCGCCCAGCTCCTCCAATGCGGCGCTCAGCTGCGGCGACTCGACAAAGCGTCTGCACTGAGCATTGCCCCGGTACCACGTCGGTCCGGGCTGTCCATGGAGAGGTGACTTGGCGAGTTCGATGAATTGCTGCGCAAACTCCGCGACTTCGCCCTCGAGCTGCCCGTCATCCAGCATTGCCTGTAGCTTGGGCGGACTCTGTTTGAACGTGTCTGTTGGCGTGAGAACCTGCGCGTCCACAAGCGCCTCAGCCGCGCGCATATATCCGGCGAGATCGCCCTTGAGAGTGCCGTTAACGCCGGCGAGTCCGTTATTGACCAAATACGACGGGGCACCGCCGTGAGCAAATGCCGTGTCGTTAATCACAACCATGAACGGCTTCTCAAGCAACCACGCGCCGTAGGTGCCGCTCTGTGCAAAGGCGCGCCGATGTCCAAAGTAGCCGGGTGGTGCCAATCTGTCGAACTCGGCCCGCAGCGCCGCTTCGTCGCCTCCCTCTTCCTTGCCCCGCCGAAACTGCGAGAAGCCGTGTTCACGCTGCTCCGGCGATTCTAAATCCCGGAATGCGAGATACTCTTTTGCAGCCACATAACGGAGGTCGCCGATGAGGTTCATGACCTCATGATTCCCCAGCAACAGATGTACGCGACCGCCTGCCTCGACCGCCTCACGCTCAAGCCGCATCACGAGATTCATGACACGGCGCGACTCCGCACCCCGATCCAGAAGGTCGCCGGTGCTAACGAGATGAGTCTTCCCGCCGCTCCAGGCCAGGTCTTCGTCGATAACCCCTGCATTTTGCAGGGTCGAGACCAGCGCATCATAGGCACCGTGAACATCTCCCACCGCCACGACCCTGTCGACATCCGCGAAATGCCACTCGTCCGCCTGCACGTTCAACGCGCAGAGCACCACGCCGACCAGCAGTGCCCGAATACTCGATTTCATGGGAAACTCAATCAAAGTTCTCACCCGCATACTATTTCACCAAACAATAATGAATTAAAGCTGTTATTTCACTGACATACACCATCGGGTAGCATGAAAGAATTGAAACCTTCTGTGCATATCACGCATCTAATAATCGTGTAACCTAGATCGCACGCGTACGTGCAGAGTCCTGAATGTCCCTGATAGCCGAACTTCG
Organism: Chromatiales bacterium; assembly: GCA_024679535.1. GTDB lineage: Bacteria > Pseudomonadota > Gammaproteobacteria > Steroidobacterales > Woeseiaceae > UBA1847. The sequence continues at coordinate 20,780 of JAIBDF010000030.1, read as the reverse complement.
ACGTCGAAACGTCTTTCGAGTTGCCGCTGCATACCTGCTGGGTGGCTGGCTGCTGACCGAGGTTCTTACGACAATTCTGCCCACACTCGGCGCCCCCGAATGGGCCGCCCGTGCCGTTATTCTGATCTTCGCCTTTGGCTTCATACCGGCTGTCGTGCTGGCATGGTTCTTTGAGATCACACCTGACGGGATCAAACGTGATCATGAGGTCGATTTCGAGGATCCCGAAAAGCACCGGCAGGTGCGGAAGCTAGACCAGCTAACCATCGCCACGGCGGTTGTGCTCATTATTTTCGTCGGGCTGTTCAGCGCGCGCTACACGGCGGACGACCCCACACCAATCGACCTTGGCGTCAGCGCAACCTCTGTTGCCGTTCTGCCTTTCGATAATATGTCGGGGGACAAGGACAATGAGTATTTCTCCGACGGGCTGACCGAGACCCTGCTGCACATGCTCGCCCAGATTCCCGATCTGAAAGTCGCCGCGCGCACATCGAGCTTTGCGTTCAAGGGCCAGAACAAGAGCATCCAGGAGATCGCCTCAGAACTTGAGGTCGCCCATATTCTCGAGGGCAGTGTGCAGCATGCCGGCGACCAGATTCGCATCACGGCACAGCTGATTCGCGCGAGTGACGGATTTCATGTCTGGTCGAAAAACTTCGACCGCGAATTCACCGACGTCTTTGCAATCCAGGACGAAATCGCCATGCAAGTGGGCAATGCCCTGTCCGCCTCCCTGCTCGGGATCGAAACCCAAACACAGTTGGCTGGCGTCTCGACAGAGGACCTCGATGCCTACGAACTCTACCTGCAGGCACGCAAAGAGCGCGCAACATTCTCCTACGGCGGTCTGCAGGCCGCCGAGGACCTGCTCAAGGGCGCCTTGCTAATCGACCCGGACTTCATCGAGGCGAAGTCGGAGCTGGCGAACAGCTACATACACCAGGTCGAAACAGGGCTGATGGACCCGCAGGCCGCCAATGCGGAGATCATCGCGATTACCGACCAGGTGCTGGCCGTTCACCCCGACGACCCGGTAGCCAGGGCTACGTCGCTCTTTGCGAAGGCCACGTCGCTGGCGGCTCGCGGCGATGATGCAGCCATGACCGACCTCGCAGCAGAGCTGGAGGAAATTGTTGCCCTGTCGCCGAAGGTGCACGAGCCACGCATTCTGCTCGTCCGGGCCTACGAGCAAACGCAGCAATTCGAGAAATGCCTGCCGGTCCTCAAGGACGCACTGTCGCAGGACAAACTGAATCCGACCCTGCACTACGAACTGGGCACGGCGTATATCCGGATGGAGCGTTGGGACGAGGCGAAGATCGCGCTCGAAAGATCACTGGAGCTCGAGCCAAAACAGCCGAATGCCTACATCTACCTCGGCGCGATCGCCATGCAGGCCGGCGACTACGTGACTATGGTAAAGCAGCAGATGAACGCGATGTCGGTCGACCCAGAGGATCATGAGCTACCGGGCATGCTTTCACTGTTTCTCTACCGGATCGGTCTCGTCGAAATCGCGGACGACTTCCGCAATCGCGTGCTGACCCTCGCGCCCACCAGCACAGTCGCCTACCAGCTCGATCTGGCGCGCGCGAAGACCATCGGCGACATTGACGGCAGTGTCGAAGCCGCACGTCGCGCAATCGAAGACGACATCGATGATCGACGCTTTTCATTTGGCGGCGCCGTCCAGCACCTGGTCCGAACAGCGGTCAGAACTCATCGGGTCGAAGAAGAAATGGCATGGATCGATGAGCAGCAACCCGGCATTTTCGATGTTGACGCGACGGTGATTCAACAGAAATACCGCAACATCCAGGGTGCTGCATTCGACGGGTGGGTCGAGATCCTGCCACAGGAAGAAGTATTGCGCCGTCTGGATGTCCTGCTCGCCTACGCGGCCTCGGCAGGTGTTGAGCCAAAGGACAAACCCGCGACTCATCTGGGTATCCTGGTATTGCGCGGCGAAACGCAAGCGGCCATCAAGGTCGCGCTTGAAGAGTACTTCACACAGACCGTGGCATTGAATCCGGACTGGCGCGATATGCTGCTGCTGCCTCGCTACGCCGAGATCGTTGCCGACCCCCGGGTTCAGGAGGCTATGCGTCGCTGGGAAGACGAGGAAGCAGCGCTACGCGCCAGCGTCGAGTCTTACTTTGCCGATCTTCACGCGGCGACGTGATCGCCTGATCTCGCCGTATCTGCCACGAACTCCGATAGCTGGCCATCCGCCGGCTTGAGGCTGTAGCCGATACGCATGTGTGGCTTTTCGATCCTTATGAGTCGGGTCAGGTCGATCGGCGTAGCCACCAAGACCAGATCGCAATCAACAGCGTTAACGGTTTCCTCGAGGTCGCGGATCTGTTGTTCGCCGTACCCCATTGCCGGCAACAGGTCGCCGATGTCCGGATACTTCTCGTAAGTCTCTGCAATCTCGCCCACGGCATAGGGCCGTGGATCAACGAGTTCACTAACGCCACAGACGGTGGCAGCCATAATACCGGCGCCATATGGCATGCCGCCGTGCGTCGTGGTCGGGCCGTCTTCAATGACCAGCGCGCGCTTGCCGGCAATTGCCTCGGGATCGGGAATATCGAGAGGCGATTCCCGCAACAGCACCGTGGCAGACGGGTTGATGCGGCGGGCATTGCCGCGAACCAGTTCAACGGCAGCCGGATCGGCATGACCAACCTTGCCGATCAGGATGACGTCGGCATGCTTGAAGTTGGCGGTGCCCGGGAAATATGTGAGCTCGTCCCCCGGGCGATGCGGGTCCGCGACGCAGATCCACAGGTCCGGTTTGTAGAACGGGGTATCGTTATTACCGCCATCCCAGACGATGACGTCCGCCTCCTTCTCAGCCTCGGCCAGGATCGCCCCGTAATCTACACCGGCGTAGACAATAACGCCGTTCGCGATATGGGGTTCGTACTCTTCGCGTTCCTCGATCGTGCAGTCCTGATCCTCGAGATCTTCATAACTGGCGAAACGCTGTACTGCCTGTTCTGCGAGGTTTCCGTAGGGCATCGGATGGCGAATGGCGACCGTCCTGAGACCGAGATCGCGCAGGATGTCGGTGATGCGCCGTGATACCTGGCTCTTGCCGCAACCTGTGCGGACAGCGGTGATCGCGATGACCGGTTTGTTGGACGAGATCATCGATGCTTCGATATCAAACGTCGAGAAAGCGGCGCCACCACCTTCCACACGGGCCCGCATCTTCTCAATGTATTTCTTGCTGACATCGGAGTAGGCAAAAATGACTTCGTCTACATCGCCGCTCTCTACCAGCGTCTCGAGCTGGTCTTCAGGAACAATCGGGATACCGTCCGGGTACAGCGATCCCGCCAGCTCTGCCGGGTAACTACGATTTTCAATGTGCGGAATCTGGGTGGCTGTGAACGCTACAACATTGAAATCGTCGTTATCGCGATACATACAATTAAACACATGGAAATCACGCCCTGCGGCTCCCATAATCACGATGTTTCTGCTCACAGCAGGTCTCCCATTGGGCTATCAGGCGATGCTACCTAGAGGCTCGGCTCCCGCGCGATACGCGCTTCTACCTAACGCAGCATTCTGCGAGAAACCCGTATATAAAACGGCCCAAAAAGGCGTACTTTCTTCCTTGCAAATGCCTTTCGGAGGCCCTCATGTCTGTTGCCAAACTTCCCCAAAAACCCCTTTCCAATCAAGAATATGCCGCCCTGCATCGCGGCGTGAAAATTCTCCACGACCCGATACGAAACAAGGGTACGGCATTTACCGATGCCGAGCGCAATGAACTCAAGCTACGGGGCCTGTTGCCGCCCCGCGTGCACTCTATGGCCGAGCAGGAACTACGGGTTCTGGGCAATATTCGTGAAAAACCGACGGATCTCGACCGTTACCTGTACCTGATCGCTCTCCAGGATCGAAATGAGAATCTTTTCTATCGCGTGGTCATGAACAATCTCGAAGAAATGATGCCGATCATCTATACGCCGACGGTCGGCAAGGCTTGCCAGGAATTCCAGCATATATACAGGAAACCGCGCGGCTTCTACGTGTCATTAAAAGACAAGGGACAGATTAAGGAGATCCTGCAGAACTGGCCACACAAAAACGCGCGGATCATAGTCGTAACCGATGGCGAACGAATCCTCGGCCTTGGCGACCAGGGCGCACAGGGGATGGGAATCCCGATCGGCAAGCTCTCGCTGTACACAGCCTGCGCCGGCATACCGCCGACAGAATGCCTGCCCGTCATGCTTGACGTGGGCACCAACAACGAGCAGCTCCTCAATGATCCGCTCTATAACGGCACCGAACGTCACCGTGCCCGCGGCAAGGAATACGACGAACTGTTCGACGAATTCGTCCAGGCTGCAAAGGAAGTATTCCCCGGCGTCCTCATCCAGATCGAGGATTTTGGTAACACGAACGCTTTCCGATTGTTGAGAGACTATCGAGAAAACACCTGCCTCTTCGACGACGACATTCAGGGCACTGGTGCCGTGGCCGTGGCCGGCATTATCGCGTCGATGCGGATCACCGGCCAAAAGCTGTCCGACCAGAAACTCCTGTTCCTTGGTGCGGGCGAAGCAGGTATCGGCATTGCGGACGTCTTCGTCGCAGCGCTCAAGGAAGAGGGGCTGACGGAAGAAGAGGCTCGCCGGCACTGCTGGTTCGTCGATAGCCGCGGCCTGGTCTGCAAGGGGAGGGACAACCTCGCTGCCCACAAGCTGGCCTACGCGCACGACCATCAGTACATCGACAACCTGATCGACGCCGTCACTACACTGAAACCGACGGTGCTACTCGGACTCTCCGGTCAACCTCAAACGTTTACAAAAGAAATCATCGGGGCCATGGCCGAGCTGAATGAGCGGCCCATTATTTTCGCCCTCTCCAATCCGACGTCAATGGCAGAATGCACCGCTGAACAGGCTTACGGCTGGTCTGACGGTCGCGCGATATTCGCCAGCGGCAGCCCCTTCGACCCGGTCGAGTACAAGAACCGCACCTTTGTTCCGGGTCAGGGTAACAACGCCTACATCTTCCCGGGCGTCGGTCTCGGTGTGATCGTAAGCCGGTCTCGCATCGTCACGGACGAGATGTTCCTGGCAGCGGCACACTCGCTCGCCAACCAGGTAAAAGACTCCGATATCGAGCGCGGCCGAGTTTATCCGCCGCTGTCAGCTATTCGTCAGGTATCGGCGAAGATCGCTGCTGATGTTTGCAAGATCGCCTACGCCAACGGCTTCACGGACAGGCCGGAGCCTGAAGACATACTCGCGGATGTACATGAGTACATGTATAAGCCCATCTATCCGCACTACGTCTAGAGCAGACTCGGCAATCAGACACTCAGAATCCTGTCGATCTCGGCCATAATATCGGGCGTGAACTTGTCGACGAAATCGAGCGCCTTCATGTTCTCGTGAACCTGGCTCACACGGCTTGCACCCGTGATGACGCTGCTGACGTGCGGATTCTGCAGACACCAGGCGAGGGAAAACTGCGCGAGTGTCGCGCCCATATCGCTGGCGAGGGGTTCAAGCTGCGCAACGATTTGCAGGCGCCGCTTGTCCGTCAGTCCCTCATGCAGGAATTCGTAGCCTTTGACAGACCCTCGGCTGTCCTTGGGAATACCGTCCTTGTACTTGCCGGTCAGTATTCCGGAAGCCAGCGGACTCCAGGTCGTTGAGCCATAACCGAGCTTCTCGTAGATGGCATCGTACTCCGGGCCAAAACGATGCTGCTCGAACAGGTTGTAAACGGGCTGCTCAACGATGGGTTTATGCAGGTGATGGCGCTCGGCAATCTCAATCGCCTCAAGTATCTGCGCGGCCTCCCACTCCGACGTTCCCCAGTAGAGTGCCTTCCCGTTCCGGACGATGTCGTGCATGGCCCAGACCGTTTCTTCGACAGGCGTGGTCGGGTCGGGCCGGTGGCAATACAACAGGTCGACGTAGTCCATGTCGAGCCGCCGAAGCGAGCCATCGATGCTCTCGAGAAGATACTTGCGATTGAGCGTATTCGTCTCGTTAGGATTGTCGTGCAGGCCCCAGAAGAGTTTGGTCGACACCAGGTAGCTGCCGCGACGCCAGCCAAGCTTCCTGATCGCCGCGCCCATAATTTCTTCAGATTTTCCACCGGCATACGTTTCCGCATTATCGAAGAAGTTGACGCCGTGCTCGTAGGCCGCCCCCATCATTTCTATAGCGTCTTTGATGCCTGTCTGCAGGTGAAACGTCACCCAGGATCCGAGCGAAAAGGCACTTACTTGTAAACCGGATTTACCGAGATGGCGATAGATCATTCTTAGGCTCCCCAGGGCAGCAATACGTAACCGTCAGATTGTAGTGTAGTCAGCATTGTCATCGCAGACAGCGCTATTTGCACACCTTTGACGAGATTCATTTTCTCAACAGGGACGCCGTTACGCGCATGCATATTGAGATAGCGCGCAACACTCACCAGGTTTCTATTCACCGAATCGGGTACGTGGGGCCGTAGCCTGCAATGACAGGGCCGAGTGAAGGCTCTTCGGCCACGGCCGGAACCAGCAGCGTTACAGCGATCGCGAGGATCGTAGTGCGAAGAAACATCGGGATACTCCAGGAGGCACTCCCGATGGAGCTTGCCGCATGTGCTAGCTGAGTTCCAGCCTGTCCTCGGCGATTTCACCGCTCGGGGACAAGACATACTGATCGAAGTCAAAACCGATGAAAAAACTGCCGGTCTCATCCGGGTTCTCAGAAACCTTGATCTCCTCGGGCCGCACGCGCCGCTTGACGTGATTGCTAAGCAACATGGCAATGCTGGGCTTCTCTGCTGCGTAGATGATATCCATGGCGAACTCCTTGCTTCACAGTCCATTGTTGTCGCTTGTAGACTACGTGCGCGTACCTTAACCGGCCGTGAAAAAAGCATGAATCCAGCCTGAATATCCTGCCGTTTCAGGGGTTTGGCTCAATACCGGATATTACTTACTCATTCGCGCCTGCCATCGGTTGAGGTCGCCTGCCGACTGGCCTAGTATAAAGTGGCAGCCGAAAGGAGAACGCCAATGCAACAACAACTCATAGAAGCGCTTCTGTATCCGCGCAAAATGGTCGAAGAACTGGTTCAGGGTGGGAATTACACTCACAAGAACATGTTCGAGGCGACCGGCGAACGATGTAATCATTGCGAAGGAACAGGCAATTGCGGTTGGGATCACTGCGTGGAAGACTTTCAGCAGCTTGGTCTGAAAACCGAAGAAGCCCTGAGCGTTTCCTTGCGTGAAGGAATCAGATTTGTTGAATCGCTGCATAGTCATTTGCGGCATGACGAAACCACCTGTACCTGCGAGCCCTGCAACTGGATCAGGAACGCAGAACGCCTGCTCGAAGAATGCGAGCATCACCTGCCGCATGTTGATCCTCCCGGAATAGTTCATCCAGACTAGCTTCCACTGATCATCTGCTATTTGGAACAAGGGCGACTCTACAGTCGTCCTCAGGCGGAGTCGTTCCAGGGAGTCAGGTCAGACTCCCTCACGGGCTTACCGCCTCGCTTGTAGCTAAACCCTTGGAAAATATACGCAATTTCGCTTGCACTAATCCCTTATTGCCAGCTTCGCTGGCGCGCGCTATTTTTCCTTGGTGGAGGGAAAAGGAGGCTCGTCATGAGAAAACCGCCCTTATTAACACTTGCACTAATCTGCATGATTACCCTGGCAGGCTGCGAATCGGACGCCCGAATGTCTGAGCATGGATTCAGACTGCCGGATGGTGATGCCGAGGCCGGCCGCGAAACGTTTGTGTATATGCAATGCACTCAGTGTCACTCAATCAAGGGTGAGAAATTCGAGGAATTTCCCGGCATGGATCCACCCTACGTCGAACTGGGCGGCACGGTAACGCAGGTAAAGACCTACGGTCAGCTGGTAACGGCGATCATCAATCCATCGCACCAGCTGGCACGCGGCTATGCCGAAGAAGTTGTATCCGAAAACGGCGAATCGAATATGTACAACTACAACCGGCATATGACAGTTCAGGAACTGACTGATCTGGTCATGTATCTGCAGCCAACGTACGACGTCGTCGTGCCAAAATATCAGTACCGGGTCTACCCGACGACGTAGCCGTCAACCGGTATCAGTCACGCGTTGCTCATAGGCATCGCTGTAGCGGCGTATATTCCAGGTGCCCACCTTGTCGCCATTCTCGAACGCGCCACCCCTCGCAGTGATCTCTATCATGGCCTGACCGATTTGCGTTGCGCGCACAGCCGCCCCAACCGGTGCAAAGAAACCGTAGAGAATATCCTGACCGATGTGTGCCTCTTCATCGGTAGGACCGATATAGTCAGGGCGATACGCGATCACGCGCAAATTCGTGCCCTCGGCGATTCCGAACAGCGTCTTCTCGGCGCGCACTTTCTCCCGCGCCCACATCATGCTGGAGTCTGCGGAGATATCACTCGAGCTGATGTAGTGGAACGAGATGTCTGGCTTTTTGCTGACGCTGAGCCACGTCTCAACAAACTGCCGCGGAAAATCGACGTGAATCATGCCATAGGTTGTCTCGTCAACGCCGCGCGCACTGATACCAATCGCCCAAAACACGGCATCGAGGTCTGCGATCTGCTCCACGATCGCCGCATAGTCGAGATAATCCATGTGCCGTGTCATCTGCACTTTTCCGGAAGCGACACCCTCTTCTATCCGAGGCGTTGACCGTCGGGTGACAACATGGATCTTCCTGATTTCCGAAGCGGCCATGGCCGCCTTCAGGATACCGTCACCCGCTGTGCCGCTGGCGCCGAAGATCGCTATAGTTTCAATGTTGGCTGGAACTCCAGCAAACATCGCGATCGAATTGTCACGGAGCGCCAGACTCGCCGCGCCGAACAGATAAAGCGCAGCAAACAGAACAAGCAGCGTGACAAAAACACTGCGCAGGCGCGGGATCCTCACTTGAGCCTAACGGAAATCGTCGCGCCGCCTGATCCCGAACCAGACTTCTCCTGGCGAACCTCGAGGTAGGACTGCGCCTTCACAAGGTCGACCAACTTCTTAAAACCATAGTTACGCGAGTCGAAAGACGGGTCGTTCTTGAGCAGTATCGTACCTACGGTTCCGAGATTAGCCCAGCCATCGTCCTGCGCCGCCGAATCAACGGCATTTCGCAGCAGCTTCTCCTCCGGTGGCGATTGCTGTTTGCGCGCCCCGCTCTTTGCTTTAGGCGGTTTCAGGATATCCGTAAAGATGAACTTGTCGCAGGCGGCGACAAACGGCTGCGGTGTCTTACGTTCGCCGAAGCCATAGACCACCAGACCCGCCTCACGAATTCGGGCCGCAAGCGGCGTGAAGTCGCTATCTGACGAGACCAGGCAAAATCCGTTGAGGTCGCCCGTGTGCAGCAGGTCCATTGCATCGATGATCAGGGCGGAGTCCGTGGCATTCTTTCCCTTTGTATAGGCAAACTGCTGCACAGGCTTGATCGCATGCGTATGCAATTCTTCCTTCCACTTCTTGAGTTGTGGCGTCGACCAGTCGCCATAGGCGCGCTTCACGCTGGCAGTGCCATAACGCGAAACTTCTGCAAGCAGCTCGTGAATAGGCGATGCCTGCGCATTATCCGCATCGATCAGAACAGCAAGTTTGTCGTTGTTAGGTGAGTTCATTATTTGGCCAGAAACCGCTAGGGTTGATTAACTGAAAAGGAAAACTACCATGAAGCGCTCAGTCACTATAACCGCTGCAGCTGTTATCGTCCTCACCGCTGCCTCGATCAGCGTCTACAGGATGTCGCTTTCCATGAAAGACGCGGAACGCGCGTCCGCCTGTTACGCGCAACTGGGCGAAACCCTCGGGAGCGGTGTCGATCCGGCCCTCATCTACCAGGAGAGACTCAACGACCTGCAAACGCTGGTGGAGCAAAGCCTGGTCGCGCGGCCCGAGATGCTCGTGGTTGCCAGTCGGCTGCGCGTTGACCAGGATGCGCCGAGGTCCGACATCGTGCACGGCGCGCTATTGAGTTCTATGAGCGCGAGAAGTCGATTTTTTCAGAGGCACACGAGGATTCCGACGAAGCGTACCTGATGCAGCTGATTGAGAGCAGCCCGTCCTACAACTACGTCAGGAAAATTCGTGTTGGGGAAATTGCGGGCAACAAATTCCAGGCATTCGAGCGCATCGCAATTGACAATACCGCCGAAGGCGCCGCAACTGGCATGGATCTGCTAAGCGGATTGTTCGGTAATTCGGTTGGACTCTGTGAGTCTCGCAAGGGCAAGCTGCACGGCGACGAAGACGCGCTGAAGAAGATCCAGGCCCAATTGCAGCCTCTCGACATACTGCTTGAGAAAATGAACTGATCGTTAACCAGTACGCTGACGCTATCGATAGTGAGCACCGAATTAGTGAAGCGCTCTCGCCTATATTTCTTTCCCAGCGTTCGACTGGCCAACCGATGAAGTGCTCGGCCGCCATAGCATCAGTCCTGACAACGTTGCCGAGATGGCGTGGAACAACGTGCCACTCAGCCTGATCATGTTCTGTCACGACGGCGAACTGGTGCCACAGGAGGAGCAGGATGAAAAGATGCGTGAGTTAATGTTGAACTAGCTACACACGCCCAGCAAAACGAGATCAGGTTGCCTTTTCAAGTTCTTCGCTTGCTTCCAGCCACTCCCACTCAAGAGACTCTATTGCCGATCTTGCCGCGGCCTGATCCTGAACGAGCTGCGTCAGCTCATTCTTCCGACTGGAATCCACATAGATCGATTCATCCGCGAGTCGCGCATCCAGTTCGACGAGTCTGGACCGGTGCGAGGCAAGGTCTTTCTCCACCTCCCGAACCTTGTCATACAGTGGCTTCAGACGTTGGCGCCGCTGCGCCTGTTCCTGACGCTGCTGTTTCTTGTTGACGCTCTTTTCTGGAGCGTCTTGCCACTTCGCCGCCGCCTGTTCAGATTCGTCCTCCTGCTCTTTTAGCCAGGCCGGGTAATCGTCGAGGCTGCGATTAAACCGGTCGACAACGCCGTCGTGGACGATCAGCAGTTCATCACAGACGCTTCTTAATAAGTGACGGTCATGGGAAATCACCACAAGCGCGCCGGAGTACTCGATGAGCGCGACGCTCAGGGCCTGGCGCATTTCGAGGTCGAGATGGTTCGTTGGCTCATCAAGCAATAACAGGTTCGGGCCCTGCCGAATCATCAGAGCCAGCACCAGCCGCGCCTTTTCACCACCGGAGAAAGGTGCGACCGGTTCGAAAATTCGCTCTCCACTGAAGCCAAAGCGACCCAGGTAGTTGCGATGATCCTGTTCGCGATCATCGGGCGCATAGTCGCGCAAATGATCGATCGGACTATGCTCGGGGCGCAGCAGTTCGAGCTGATGCTGGGCGAAATAGCCGATCTTCGTATCTTTGCTAAGAAGCCGCTCACCTGTAAGCAAGGTACTGCCTGTTGACAGCGCTTTCACAAGCGTTGACTTGCCGGCGCCGTTTACACCAAGCAGCCCGATACGATCGCCGGCCGACAGGTGCAGATTGATGTTGTCGAGAATGACGTCATCACCATATCCGACTGCTGCATCAGTCAGGCCAAGCAGGTGTTGTGGCTGCTTCTTTGGCTCAATGAAGTGAAAGCGGAAAGGAGAATCGACATGTGCAGGAGCGATCTGCTCCATGCGTTCGAGCATTTTAATGCGACTCTGCGCCTGACGTGCTTTCGATGCTTTGTAGCGAAACCGGTCGACATAGCCTTGCATGTGCTTGATCTGCTTTTGTTGTCGAACGTACATCGCCTGTTGCTGCGCGAGTTGCTCGGCCCGCAGGGCTTCGAACTGACTGTAATTGCCGGTGAACAGGTTTATCGATTCGTTCTCGATGTGTGCGATGCGCGTGCAGACCTGATCGAGAAAGTCACGATCATGTGAGACAACCAGCATGATGCCCTCGTAACGCTTCAGCCAGCGCTCGAGCCACAGGATAGCGGGAAGGTCCAGATGATTGGTTGGTTCATCGAGCAATAAAATATCGGACCGGCACATAAGCGCGCGGGCAAGGTTGAGGCGCATGCGCCAACCGCCGGAGAACTCTTTTACAGGTTTCGCGTATTCCTCATCATTAAATCCAAGACCATGCAGCAGACGCGACGCACGCGATTCAGCGGTAAAGCCATCGATTGCTTCCATTCGCTCATATAGAAGGTGCAGGTCCGGCTGGTCCGCGGCAGCTTCGCCCCTGGCAATCGCCGCTTGCACCGCTCGCAACTCACGATCACCATCCATGACGTAATCGACGGCGGAGCCACTGCCGTGCGGGCTTTCCTGCGCGACATGGGCGATTTCGTCCTTCGGGTCGAGCGCCAGATCACCATCGTCTGGATCAAGCTCGCCGAGGAACATCGCAAACAAGGATGACTTGCCACAACCGTTCGCACCGATCACGCCCATGCGTTGTCCGGCATGCATCTGGAAGCTGGCGTTTTCGATCAAGACCTTGCGGCCGCGCCGCAGGGAGATATTGGTGAGGGCGAGCATGACCGGCGCGATTATAGGTCACGCCACGATCAGGTGACAGGCGATCGGCTTATGCATTCACGATGCAGCCCTATATACTGGCGTACGCAACGCCACAATTACCCGGGTAGAGAGTGTGAAGCAGGATTATTTACAGATGAGGGTGCTCGAGCTTGCGCCCCAGGTCTACGTTTCCGGGCAGGTGTTCGAGGAAGATCTGAAGCTCGCTGCAAAACAGAATGTTCGCAGCATTGTGAACAACCGTCCTGATGACGAGACCGTCGGACAACCAAAATCGGCTGATCTCGCAAGGGTCGCGGAGGAGCTGGGAATGAAATTTGTACATTTCCCCCTAGAATCCAGGTCAATCAGCCAGGAGTCCGTCGAGGAATTCGCCCGCCTCTGCGCCGGGCTCGAACGACCGCTCCTCGTATTCTCCGGCTCCGGCGTTCGCTCCACAAAAATATGGGAAATGGCCGAGTAGGTGGTACAGTTCGCGCCCCATCGCGCCGCTGGCCCTTCCCATGAGCAAATCCAAGTCCGAAACCCTATCGTTTCGTGAGCTGAACCTCACCGAACCCCTGCTCAAGGCGTTGGATGAGATCGGCTATGAGACGCCCTCGCCTATCCAGGCGCAGGCGGTCCCCTACCTGTTGAAGGGGCTGGACCTGCTGGGCCACGCACCCACAGGCACCGGTAAAACCGCTGCTTTTGCGCTGCCGCTGCTCTCGCGTCTCGATATGAAGAGTAAGCACGTGCAGATCATCACTCTGACACCGACTCGCGAACTTGCGATCCAGGTGGCGGAGGCGTTCCAGCGCTATGCGAAGCACATCAAGGGATTTCATGTGTTGCCGATCTATGGCGGACAGGAGTACTCCGGACAGATTCGTCAGCTGCGCCGCGGTGTTCAGGTCGTCGTCGGTACACCCGGGCGCGTCATGGATCATATGCGTAAGGGCACTCTGAAACTCGGTAACCTGCAGGCGGTTGTGCTTGACGAGGCCGACGAAATGCTGCGCATGGGATTTATCGACGAGGTGTCCTGGATACTTGAGCAGACGCCGGAAAAACGCCAGATGGCGCTGTTTTCCGCAACCATGCCCAAAGAAGTTGAACGCATCGCACGGAAGCATCTGCACAATCCGCAGGAAATCTCGATCAAAGCGAAGACAGCGACCGCTGAGACTATTCGCCAACGTTACTGGCAGGTTAGCGGATTCCACAAGCTGGATGCGCTGACCCGAATTCTTGAAGTAGAACCCTTCGATGCGATCCTGATGTTCGTGCGCACGAAAACAGCCACCAGCGAGCTGGCCGAGAAACTCGAGGCTCGCGGCTATCGGGCCGCAGCAATGAATGGCGATATGGCACAGGCGCACCGCGAACAAACGGTAGAGCGGCTAAAACGCGGTGCGCTGGATATCCTGGTTGCGACCGACGTTGCGGCTCGCGGTCTGGACGTTGATCGAATCAGTCATGTCGTCAATTACGACATTCCTTACGATACCGAGGCCTATATACACCGCATCGGCCGTACTGGGCGCGCGGGACGCAAGGGCGAGGCCATCCTGTTTGTTGCCCCGCGTGAACGCCGCATGCTGAGCGCCATTGAGCGCGCCACACGTCAAAAGATCGAGCGGCTTGAATTGCCGACGACTGAGACCGTTAACAACAAGCGCATCGCTGACTTCAAACAGAAGATCACCGACACCCTCGCATTGGGCGAACTCGCATTTATGCAGAACCTGGTCGAGCAATACCGTAATGAGCACGACGTACCGTCGCTCGATATCGCGGCAGCACTGGCGAAGTTGTCTATCGGTGACAAGCCAATGTTGCTGGCGCCTGATAAGGAACGAAAGGCCCGGCGTTTCGAAGATAAGGCAGCGCCGCGACAAGGTCGCCGCGACAAAACGCTACCTGAGGTCGACTCCGACAAAAGGCGCTACCGTATCGAAGTGGGTCATGAGCACGGCGTGAAGCCCGGTAATATCGTTGGCGCTATCGCCAACGAAGCAGGTTTGGACGGTGAGCACATAGGGCACATAGAGATCGATCAGCAATTCAGTCTTGTGGATCTTCCGGCGGGTATGCCGCGAGATATTTTCATGGACCTGAAGAAGGTCAGAGTTTGCGGTCGACCGTTGAAAATCACTATGCTCGGAGAGCACGAAAAACCGCCTGCCAAAAATCGCAAACCGAAAGGTAAACCGAAAGGTAAATCGAAAGGCAAACCGAAAGGCAAACCGAAAGCGAAGAAGCGTTTGAGGTCGTGAATGAAGATCTGGGTCGATGCAGATGCCTGTCCCGGCGTAGTTAAAGACATACTGTTCCGCGCCGCTGATCGCACCGGCGTGCAGCTGACGCTGGTCGCGAACCAGGCGCTGAGCACACCCTCCTCTGCCAATATCAACACCGTACAGGTGCCACGCGGCTTCGACGTTGCTGACGACGAAATCGTCAAACGGCTGGAAGCCGGTGATCTCGTCATCACAGGCGACATTCCGCTGGCGGCAGAGGTCATAGAAAAAGGCGGTCATGCTCTCAGCCCACGTGGCGAAATGCACACTACCGAGAACATTCGTTCACGGCTAAACATGCGAGATTTCCTCGATACCATGAGGTCCAGTGGGGTCGAGATGGGTGGCGGCCCTGCCGCATTCAGTCAGCGAGACAAGCAAACCTTTGCAAATGAGCTGGATAGGTTTCTGACGAAATTCGGCAATATGTAGGCACCGGCTTCCAGGTCAGCGTCTACGTACCATCCCTATTATGACCGCGGCGATCATCGGACTATCCTGAACCAGGTGTTCTGCAGCACACAGGGTGACGCAAGTTGGTTGAGCTGAGTTTTCTGTATCTCATCCTATTTCTACTCGTGGTAACGCGTGTATTCGCCGAGCTTGCGGAACG
The DNA here is from genome assembly GCA_024679535.1 of Chromatiales bacterium. GTDB lineage: Bacteria > Pseudomonadota > Gammaproteobacteria > Steroidobacterales > Woeseiaceae > UBA1847. Next base: position 5,353 of record JAIBDF010000030.1, on the reverse strand, counting down.
CCTGCATCTGCCGGCAATTGTTGGAGAACTCATTGCTGGCGTCGTTCTCGGCATGGTCTTGCGGCGCTTCGCGGATGCCTTGCCGACGCTCACGTCGGCAACCCATGGAGATGCCTTCGAGCTGCTGGTCACTCTTGGCATGTTTTTTCTGATGCTGCTTGCGGGTATCCGCATGGAGCCACTGGACTTTGCTAAAACATCAAGGTCTGCTGTGCTAATCGCCATCGGCGGCATGCTCATCCCGGCGGCTTCAGGATTTGCGCTTGGCTACGCGGTGCTGCCGGACTCGTCCTACAAGATTAGTCAATGCCTCTTCCTCGGCGTCGCTCTGGCGATTACGGCCGTTCCCGTGGCGATGCGCATCTTTCTGGATCTGGGCCTCCTTGAGTCGCGGGTTGGCAAGACGGTCATCGCCGCAGCAGTATGGGATGACCTGCTCAGTCTCTTCCTGCTGGCCTTGCTGACGGCGACGATTACGCAGAACGGCTCCGGCAGTTTTCATGCTGCGACTTTCCTGTTGTTAATCGGCAAGGTTTTCGTGTTCTTCGCAGTCACCATTCCTTTCGGTCTCTATCTGTTTCCGCTGATTGGCAAACGTTTAAAGTATCTGCGGTTCCCTGAAGTTGATTTCAGCATGCTCCTCATTGCTTCACTCGCGTATGCGGTGTTCGCGGAGCTCACGTCGCTGCATTTCATCCTCGGTGCGTTTATCGCGGGAATCTTTTTCAACCCGAAGGTCGTCGATGCCGACGTCTACGCGAGAGTAGATCAACAGATGTCAGGTATCACTCGCGGATTCCTGGCGCCGATCTTCTTCGTCTCAATCGGTCTGCACCTGGAGTTCGATGCGATCAGCCAGGTCCCGGGATTCGTGGTGATGCTCATTTTGATCGCACTTTTAAGCAAGCTGATCGGCTGCGGCCTGCCCGCCTACTGGATCGGACTCTCCAAACACGATTCGATGATGGTCGGCGTCGGCATGAGTGGCCGCGGAGCTGTCGAACTAATCGTAGCGGGTGTGGCTTTGCAGGCGGGTTTGTTTGCACATCCAACCCCGGTACCTGTAATTGTCGACAGTCTTTTTTCCTCTGTTGTGATTATGGCGCTCGTCACGACTTTGCTGACGCCAGTGTTCCTGCACTGGCTGGCCAGGAGCCGGCCGTAGTGACCAGGACCCGGTAGCTAATCGTTCTCTGCTCTGGCCGCCACGGTGACGCCGCCATCCTCATCCGCTGTTACGTCGAGCACGATGGGACGGCAGCAGACCTGACAGTCCTCGACATATTGTTGCTCCGGCAGCGAATCATCAATAAGTATGCCGATGCTCTCGCCACAGTAAGGGCACCCGATCGATTGCTCGATAAGCCGGGCCATTTATACGCTGACGTCAATCGATTTGAGCAAAGGCAACATTCTCCGCAACACCTGATCAATTTTAGCCTGCCAGCACGTGGCAACAAGGACTAAATGACGATTTTCTGTCGATATCTTGCAATGTGTGCCGGCGCCTGCAGGTCACTCCGCAACTTTTCAAGCAGCGGCCTCTGTCCCCGTTCTTCGCCGTGCACGAGATAGACCGGCGGACGATTCTCAAAACTCGAGTACCAGTCCACAAGGTCTTCCTGGTCTCCGTGCGCGGAAAGGCCACCTATCGTATGGAGCTGCGCCCGAACCCGGTAGCTGTCACCCCAGAGTCGAATTTCGTCCGCGCCATCGACGAGTCTGCGACCCAGCGTGCCATTCGCCTGGTAGCCCACGATGAGCAGGTGGCATTGTGGCCTCCAGATGTTGTTCTTCAGGTGATGCAGAATGCGCCCGCCGGTACACATGCCGCTACCGGCAATGATTATCGCGCCTGACTCCATCTCGTTGATCGTCATCGACTCTTCAACCGAACGAGTCGCGTAGAGATTGGGAAGCTCGGGATAGTCACTTTTCGGCTCGAACAACTGCGCGGCGAACAGGTTCCTGTACCTCGAATAGACCTTCGTCGCACTGATGCCCATCGGACTATCGAGGAAGATGTTCCAGTCACAAAGTCCCCAGGCATCCTGATGCTCTGCCATCAGGTAGATCAGGTCCTGGGTGCGACCGACCGTGAAGGCAGGAATCAGGATATTGCCCTGGCCTGCGCGGGCCGCCTCAAACACGGCCGTGAGCTGCTCAAGCGTCTCACCAATCGGCCGGTGATTGCGATCGCCGTAGGTGCTTTCCATGACCACGGCATTGGCCTGCTTCAGGCGCGTTGTCGGATCCATGAGGGGAGCATCTCGATACCCAAGGTCGCCGCTGAAAACCAGCGTTCGTTGCGACCCATTATCGTCATACACCAGCTGGACAATCGATGAACCAAGGATATGACCCGCATCGAACAGCGTTAGGGTGAGTCCCGGCGCAATGTCCAGGGGAGCGTTATATTCCAGCCCGACAAACTGCTGGATACAGGCCTCCGCCTCCTCTCGCGTATACAGCGGCATGACCCGCTGCTTGCCACGCCTTCCCCGCTTCCTGTTCTCCCACTCGGCCTCCTTCTCATTGAGATAGCCCGAATCGGGCAGCATGATTTCGCACAGCGCCTTGCTCGCTTCGTGGGTATAAATCGGCCCCGCATACCCCTGCTTGGCGAGCAGCGGCACTCGTCCGGAGTGGTCGATGTGCGAATGGCTAATGACCACGGCATCGATTTCCTCGAGGTCGCACGGGAAGGGCTCCCGGTTGCGCGCTTCTTCATCGGCCATGCCCTGCACCAGGCCGCATTCGAGGACGATTCTGGACTCACCTGCCGTGAGAACATAAAGCGATCCGGTAACCCGTTCTGTCGCACCGAAAAACTGCAATTCGAACGCCATTTCGCCTCCAGAGGAGTACACTCTCTTTGAGAGGAGACCATGACACCACCAATCGATCCCGGCAATAGGCATTTCCTCGTGGTTGTGGCCGATGAGTCAAAAGCCGTAATCTACAGGCGTGACAATCTGAGCGGTCCGCTGCAGGAAATCACCACGTTCCATAACGATGCTGCCCGACAAAAGACCGGCGATATTCTCGCCGACAAAGGCGGTCGAAGTTTTGACAGTTATGGCCAGGGCCGTCATACACTGGCGAGCGAAAAATCTGACCCGAAAAGACATCTCGCGGAAAAGTTCGCGCGTGCCATCGCGGAGTACGTCGCGGCCGACGTGCACCAGGGCACATGCAGAGGGTATGCCCTCATTGCCGCGCCCCATTTTCTCGGCACGCTGCGTGCAGAACTCGGCCATCGCACGTCGACGGGGCCGTACGCGACAGTCGACAAGAATATTGTCGGTGAGTCATTAGACGTAATCGAGAAACTGCTCGCCGCGGCGTGACGGCTCAGAATCCTGTTGAATTAAACTGCAGCTCACACGAGAGACTGATGTAATCATGAAAATGATCGGCAACCTCAGCAAAGCGGTCGGTGCCCTGATGAGCGCAATCCTCCCCGTGTGCGTCCAGGCGAGTCCCTACCCCGACGTCGCCCCCCTGTTCGCCGCGGATACCGTACTTGAGGTCACTATCGAGGCACCCATGGGAGCCCTCATGGACATACGTCCTGACAAGGCGTATCTGGACGGATCGTTCACCTTCACCACGGCGGATGGCACGGAGCGTAAACTGGGCCTCAAGTTACGCACACGCGGCAACTACCGCCGCGCCAAGGAACATTGTGATTTTGCGCCCATTCGCCTTAATTTTTCGAAAAGCCAGGTGAAGGGAACTCTTTTTGCCGGACAGGACAAGCTCAAGCTCGTCACGCATTGCCAGAACAATGATCGCGATTACGAGCAACTCGTGCTGCGTGAATACCTCGCATATCGCATGTTGCACGAACTCACGCCCAAGAGCTTCGCTGTACGACTCATGCGTATCACCTACATCAATACCGAGAACAAGCAAAGCCGCACGAAGCTGGGCTTCGTTATTGAAGACGGCGATGCGGTCGCAAAGCGTAATGGCATGAAGCTCGCTAATGTTGGGCTCGTAACCCGGGAGTACCTGGACCTGGAACAAGAGAACCTGATACACGTCTTCGAGTACATGATCGGCAACACGGAATACTCCGTCATGCGTGCGGAGCCCAACAAGGAATGCTGCCACAACATCGATCTCATGGCACCAAAAGGGGTATCGCTGTACACGCCACTTGCCTATGATTTCGATTTCGCCGGTTTCGTCAACGCGCCCTATGCCGAGCCGAATCCCCGCTACAAACTGCCCACCGTACGCGTTCGCCTGTTCAAAGGCCGATGTGAATACGACGAGCAGCTGCAAAGCACAATCCGGTACTTTCAGGAAAAGAAAGACAGGCTGTACCAGATCATCGATGCGCCGGATATTTTGACCAGCATTTCCGCAAACCACGTCAGGAAATATATCGACACGTTCTACGAACGAATCGCGGAGCCTGCTGACGTCGAGAAGTGGCTTATCGAAAAGTGCTACGAGCCATAGCACTGGCAATCAGGCCTCCAGACGCATTCCGAATGGTGATCTTGTTGCGCTGCCCGTCTACAAACTTGGTCGATTCGGCAGTATAGTTAGGGGCCACGTTTGTATACCGTCCAACTAATCTAGGAGTCCGCCTGTGAGATTCACCTTAGCTATTTGTCTGCTGTCCCTGTCCGCCTTTGCCAATGCCGGTGATATCGATGCCAAGGTCGAAGAAGCACTGGCCGCCGAAGGCCGCCCGGCAGCGGATGCCGCACGCGACCGCAACCGCAGGCCGCTCCAAACCCTGAAGTTCTTCGGCCTGCAGGACGATATGCGCGTCCTGGAACTGCTCCCCGGAGGCGGCTGGTACACACGCGTTCTGGCTCCGGTACTGGCCGATAACGGCAAACTCTACGTCGCGCTTGGCGCCGGCAGGGTCAAGGAAAACATCCTGCCGCTGCCCGGCTTCGAAAAAATCGAAGTACTGGAAACCAATGAGAACACGCATCGTCCTGAAGGCGCGCGCCTGTACACAATGGACGAATTCGATTTCGGTGTTAATGACCTCGACATGGTCCTGACCTTCCGTAACGTGCATAACTTCGGCGAAAAAGGCCGCATGCTGATGCACAGCCAGTCTTTCAAAGCGCTGAAGAGTGGTGGCGTCTACGGCATCGTCGATCACACGCGTCGGCACATGGAGCGTGACGATAATGAAAACCGCCGGCGCATCGATCCGGTACTCGTTATCAAGGAAGTTCAAGCCGCCGGCTTTGAATTCGTCGACTACAGCTACCTGCACTTCCGGGCCGATGACGAACTTGAATACGAGGTAGGTCGCCGCTCGGTCAGTGGCAACACTGATCGCTTTACGTTCTTGTTTCGCAAGCCCTGAGCCCGC
>JAIBDF010000207.1 GCA_024679535.1 Chromatiales bacterium | reverse complement strand
ATGTTTTTCGGCACCGTTCGCATTATCGGGATTTCCTTTCCAGGGTTCGTCGAACGCTTCGAAAAAGAAGATGGTGATGTTCGAGTCGCTGGCCCAGTCACCAATTTCTGCATAGTAACGCGCCTGGTTAGCCTCACTGGCCTGCTCACCAAATTCATCTGCCACCGTTGCCCAGCCGGCCTCCAGAATCGCGAGCGGCTTGTTCGGAAGCGTGGCATGGACCGACTCAATATTGTCGATCGTGTATTCGAGCGCCTCGTCGATCGACTTCTGTTCCCACGCGGGATACGTGTGCACTCCAAGAAAATCGAGTTCAGCTGCAAGCGGCGCACCGTCTCGAATCCACCATTCATAGTTATCAGCAACAGTGACGGGCTGCGACACCGCCTGTTTGACGCGTCGCACGTAAGCAATCACCTGCTCCAGCGGCACCATATGATCGTTCCAATCAACCAACGCTTCATTACCGACGTTGACGGCAACGACGACGTCACTAAATTGATTCGCCAATTCGATACCACGGGCGACTTCACCTTCGTTCGTAATACGATTACGAGCGAGCTTCGCTTCGGGAATAGGTTCGTCCAGCCATGGACAGCCCTCATGATTGCTCACTTCAGCATCCAGCCAAATTCCAAGCAGTACCTTCACCGGCAGGCCGTGCTCCTGAATCACCTCCAGCGTCGTCGCAGAGTTCTCCTTGGAGTCATACAGCCGAATCAGCCGAAACCCGTGATCCACCAGGATGTTCAGGTCCTCCAGAATGTCCTCACGACTCGGATTGTTCGCCCCTGCGCCGCGGTCAGGGTATTGACCTTCACGGAAACCTGAGTAGGCAAGGGCCATGACTTCGCCCGCCAGGAGATCGTTGGTTTGTTGCATAAAATCACTCTTTTCCAAAGACTGTCCGTTTTCATCGGCTGAAGGTGTGCATGCTGACACGACGATCAGCAGGCCAAGAACACAAAACAGGTGGCGCATAGTTATATCCTGAGAAAAGGCACCTAACGGTGCTCTGTTATCCGGAACTCGGTACGTTGCTCAGCGTCGGAGCTGCCGCCAATCCAGGCGTGGAACATGCCAGGTTCAACAGTCCGCTTGCCGTCGCGCCCAAAGAAGGCCAGTTCGTCCGTGTGTAACTTGAAACTGATCGTACGTGTTTCTCTTGGCGCCAGGCGCACACGCTGGAATCCTTTCAGCTCCTTGACCGGCCGCGTAAGACTTCCCACGAGATCACGTGTGTACAGCTGCACGACTTCGGACGCCTCAATATCGCCGTGGTTGCCAAGCTCAACGCTTACCACGACCTCTTCCCCGATGCTGATTTCATTGGCGCTGACCCGAATGTTCTCGTAGCCGAACCAGGTATACGACAGTCCATGGCCGAACGGGAATAGCGGTGTAAAGCAGGTATCCAGGTGAAATGCGCTCATCCCCAACGAGGTCTGTGGCGCAAACGTATCGATATCGTCAATGTGTACGACCGTGTCCTTGGATGGTGGCTTGCCGCCGTTCTTCTGGCTGTAGTAGATCGGAATCTGCCCGACCACGCGCGGAAATGTCGCCGGCAATTTGCCGGACGGCGACGCTTTACCGAACACGAGATCGGTAATCGCCGGACCGCCCATTGTTCCAGGGTGCCAGGCGTACAGTATCGCATCGACCTCATCGACAATGTCCGACAACGTGAGCGGACGCCCCGCGAGGATGACCGCGATCACCGGTTTGCCGATTGCCCGTACGCGCCGCACCAACTCGACCTGATCACCGGGCAAACCAATGTCGGCACGCGAGTGCGCTTCACCGGACAGGATCGACTCCTCACCGAGAAACAGCAACACCGCGTCTGACTCATGGGCCGCATTGACTGCCGCATCGAACTGATCGTTCACACGACTGCGTGAGTTCTCCATAGCTCGGACATAGCGCAACTCGACAGAGTCTCCGAGAAGCGTCCGCATGGCCTGCAATGGCGTGACACTCAGTTCTTCATCGCCATCGAAGATCCAGGTTCCAAGCTGTTCGTAGCGGGCATCGGCGAGCGGTCCGATGACGGCAATCGAAGACAGCTCGTCGGCAGCCAACGGCAGCGCACCATGATCATTCTTGAGGAGCACGACACTCTGCAGCGCTGCTTCCTTCGCAACCTGCAGGGCGCGCTCGTTTGCAAATTCGGGCAGAGACTCAGGATCGGTATAAGGGTTGTCAAACAAGCCGAGCTCGAACTTTATGCGCAGAATACTGGCGACCGAATCGTCAATCGACTCTTCGCTAACCCGTCCCTCCTCGACCAGACCCGGGAGGTGGTTACTGTAAGCATCCCCGGCCATTTCCATATCGACACCGGCGGTGGACGCCGCGTAAGCGGACTCACGGTCGTTTTCGGTCAGGCCGTGAATCTGTAATTGTCGAATCGAGTCCCAGTCGCTGACAACAAAACCCTCAAAACCCCACTCGCCTCGCAACACGTCGGTGAGGATATAACGGTTGCCTGTGGCTGGAATTCCATTGAGATCGGAGAACGACGTCATCAGCGTTGAGACGCCAGCATCAACGGCAGCATTGAATGGTCGGAAGTACACATTGCGCAGCTTCGTGTCCGCAATGTTCGTCGTGGCATAGTCACGGCCGCTCTCCACGGCCCCATAGCCCGCAAAGTGCTTTGCACACGCGGCAATCGAACCATTCGCTGCGAGGTCATCGCCCTGAAATCCACGAATTGTGGCAGCCCCGAGCTCGCTGGTAAGGAGTACACATTCGCCGTAGCTTTCGGCAATACGTCCCCAGCGCGCATCGCGGGAAATATCGATCATCGGGGCAAACGTCCAGTTGACACCCGACTTGGCGGCCTCAAGCGCCGCAACACGAGCACCCTCTTCGACGAGGGTCGGGTTCCAGGTGGCCGCCTGGCCCAAAGGGATTGGCAGGACCGTCTTGAAGCCATGAATCACATCACGGCCAATCAGCAAGGGGATCCCGAGCCTGCTCTCATCGACGGCAATGCGCTGCAGTTCATTGAGGACATCTACCTCAACCACATTGATAACCGAGCCGATGAGACCCGCACGCAGCCGATCACCCAGGTACTCAGGCGCATAGCCGTGGCTCGCCTCGACCTGGCTCATCTGGCCGATTTTTTCGACCAACGTCATCTGTCCAAGGAGTGCCTGGACGGATTGTGCAATATCCTGTTGTTTATGAGGCATGCCAGCTACCAGTGCATTCATGATTTGTCTTCAATACAAGTTGATCAATCAGGGTTCAATACCAAGCGACATCGGCCAAAGCATCGGGCACAATGCCGCGTGCCATCGCCCTGGAAAACAGTATCAACGAGGCGTT
>JAIBDF010000186.1 GCA_024679535.1 Chromatiales bacterium | reverse complement strand
GTGCTTGAACAACGTATAGGTGCCGCCGTATAGCAACGGCACCGACACGATATTGTTGCCCTGTTCGGCAATATTAAGAATTGAGTAGTTGACCGCAGCACTGCCCGCGCTGAGACCCAGTCCGGCGATGCCTTCTTCCAGCTCGGCACAGCGCTGTTCCAGCACGGCCGTGGTGGGATTCATGATCCGGGTGTAGATGTTCCCCTCAACCTCAAGGTTAAAGAGGTCGGCACCGTGCTGGGCGTCGTCAAACTCGTAGGCGACGGTTTGGTAGATAGGTACCGATACGGCTTTGGTAGCGCTATCCGACTTGAAGCCTGCGTGAATGGCGATTGTCTGGTCTTTCATTACTTCTCCTTAAGGCCGAGCGGATCCTCGGCATCGACTCCGGGCATGAATTGCTGTTTGCGATCGATATTGGTCACGCGGTAAACGAGACCGAGCCAGTTATTTATGACGGCCTTGGCCGTGTCACCCCAGGTGTTGTCGAGCAGGCCTGCCAAATCCTGTTCGAGGGTATCGTCGAACTGGGCTTCCGACGTACGCGCCTGCAGGGCCCGTTGCAGCTGCGCCGCTGCATACTCCTGTGCCTGGTCACCAAAATAGTGCTCGGGAAAGGGTGGGGCGGTTTCAAGTTCGCCGCTGGCAAAGCGCTTCAACTCACGCCGGTACTCCTTCAGCAAGCTGGCGACATCGTACTCGGGATGTCCCTGCATATAGATTACGCGAAACTGGTCCGGGCTGGCAGCGAGGTGCACACCCCCTTCACGGCTGTCTACGAGCACCGGCAGCCCGGCCGCCTCCAGTTGCTCGCGCGAGATGTCGTTGTAACGCGAATGCGGAATATCGAAGCGCGTGTTGATTTCACGCAGCAACGGATGTTCGGGCGTACTCACACGATGACTGTATACGCCCCAGCGCTTGGCTGGCAGAGGCTGGCGCTCGATATCGTGCAGGTGTTTTAGCAGCGCGTGCGTCGCCAGGCAGGAACACAGAATAGATACCACATTGTCCTGTGCCCAGTTGACGACCTCGATAAGCGGATCCCAGAACGGCTCCTGCTGCAGGGAGGGGTTCGCGACATTCGCGCCGGTAATAATAAGAGCGTCCAGTCCTTCCTCTCGCAGGGTCTCGAAATCGGAGTAGTACTGCTCGATGTAGTCCAGCGTCTGGGCGCTGCGGGGCAGCCCGGGCAGTGAGAACGGGTACACGAAGAACTGCGCGATCCGGTTGCAGCCGCCGACGAGGCGGATGAACTGGCGTTCCGTCGCCTGCAAGGCGGCATCCGGCATCATGTTGAGGAAACCGATGTGTAATTCACGGATATCCTGATGCTCGGCACGGTCGAGCGACAGGACCTCATGGCCCTGGGCGCGCAGTTGCGCGAAGGCCGGCAGTTTTGAGTGTTCGACGAGTGGCATGTTTCTGGTTCTAAAGAGACGACCGCAGCTTATAGCGCGCCCAGAATAACAAGCTTTTCCCTCGATCTGTTGATCGAAATACGAGTACCCTTACTGACCGTAGAGCTCTTTTCGGACAAATGGCGTCAACAGTGGCGCCTCGGTAAGCCATGGGCTAAGGTTGATCCAGAAAATAGAAGGCTCCCCAAATGAAACTCGATTATGGTATGGCCGCGATCGCGGCATTGATTCTGCTGTTTGCGCTCGGCTCGAGCGCGTCAGCCCAGGAAAATGACAAGACCTTCTGGTCTGTCACGCCTTATATGTGGGCATCAGACACCTCGCTTGACCTCACGGTCGAAGATACCGGCATCAACGGTGGCGTGAAGATTCCGTTTAGTGACCTGCTTGATGTCCTGGACACTGCGTTTCAGATTCACGTCGAGGGTGGCACGGGCAAGTGGAGTAGCTTTATCGATGTCACGCTCCTGGAGACGTCGGATACGATTGACCGGCCCCTGCAGACGATTCAAACCAACAGCAAGCAGACATTCCTCGATGCGGCTGCCGCCTACTGGCCCCAGGGTGTCGGCTCGCAATTGAATTTCTACGGCGGTGTGCGCTATACGGGTTTCGACAATCGCTACGGGTTCCTGATCGGTGCCAATCCCCTCGTAGAGCGGCGCTCAACCGCGGACTACTACGATGCGCTGATCGGCATCCGCTACCGCTTCGACCTTTCTGAGCGCTGGGGTCTCCTGACCCGCGCCGACCTGAGTTTCGGCGACTCCGACGGCACTGCACTCGTTCAGGGCCTGTTCGCTTACACGGTTGGCAAACGACAGCAGAATCGCATTGTATTCGGTTACCAGTACAAGGAAGCCGAATACAAGGATGGCGGGCTAGAGCAGGAATATTCTCTCAACGGGCCAATGGCCGGATTTAATTTCCGCTTTTGAGCGCTACGCTCTGAATCGTCGCCAGCGACTCGCCAACGAACAGGCCATGTGACCAATAGATGAGATCTGCACAAACGGCATTTAAATCTTTGTCAATACTGGCTGTCATGCTGCTGTCTCATTTCGTCATGGTCGGGACAGTTCTTGCCCAGAATACGACGAGTGATGAGGAACGGGACGCCGTGCCAGTGGACCGCGAGCAGCTCGAGCGCGCGGCAACAACAGCAATAGAGAATTGTGCGGTTGATATTGAGCAGTTCTGCATTGATGTGACATCTGGGGAAAGTCGCATGCTGGCCTGCCTGCAGGCCTATGCAGACAAAGTTTCGCCGACTTGCACACAGTCGCTCAGCAAATGGCGAAGACCGGATGTAAAGCGGGACTTCCACACTACCCAAATCTATCCGACACTCGAGAATCGTGATCTCGGCGAACCGAATCTTGACGAAGATGGCGAACGCGTCATCTGGAAATACAAGTTGCCGTTTCTGGCGCAGGATGTAATCGATCTAGGTTTCGATTTGCCGAACCCATACGGTGTCGCGATCATCCCTGCGCGTATTCGTCAGGACCTGACGCTGCAAAATCTGGCGATCGGCATCAACGGCCCTGCAGACCAGGAGATTGATTTCGTTGATTTCGGCATACCAAGCGTCGAAAACTCGGCGTTGCAACTCAAGCTGGACGCCTGGATTTTTCCGTTTCTAAATGTCTTTACGACGGTTGGCGTGTTCGATGGAGATGCCAACATCCCGCTGAAGTTTGACGGCGTCGACCTGTTCCCGAATGTATGCGAGATAACACCCAATGCTCCGCTGTGTGTGCGCACTTATAGCGCAGTGGCCAATCCGAGCTATGAGGGCACGAACATTTCGCTTGGCATTAACTTGGCAATGGGCTGGGACCGATTCTTCGTTGCGTTACCGGTCACCTATGCGTGGACAGATGTCGATATCATTGACACTACGGTCACCGCTTTGAACATTACACCGCGCATCGGCATGACGGGCGACATGGGAGATCGTGGCAGCGTTGCCGTCTTTATGGGCGCAACGTATCTACGCGCCGAAGTCGATATCGCCGGTCAGGTCGCACTCGATACACCGGGCGGGCCTAATGGAGACGTCACTACGCTCGCGTTTCGCATCAGTCAGCGTAATAAGGATCGCTGGAATTACTTGTTGGGATTCAACTGGGATTGGAATAAAAACTGGAGCGTAATGGCGGAAGCCGGGTTTGGCGGGTCGCGGGAAAACTTTTTCGCTGGTGCGACGTATCGATTCTGATGAGTGGGGTGCCGGAGTTTTTCTTACTTGAATAATAAGCACAGATTCTTTCTTGCCGCGTTGCTGCTCGCATTTTCCGGAGCCTCTGCCGGGGAAGGCAATGGTCCAGTCTCCACTATCCGAGACAGCATGTTCCAATTAAGAGTCGGCGTTTTTTTTCCGGATCTTGATTCATCCATTCGCATCGACTCCAGTCTCGGCCGAATTGGCGATGGCCTGGATTTCGAACGAGATCTTGGAATGGCTGAGAGCAAATCGACTCTTTACGGTGGCGCCTCCTGGCGGTTTGCCGCGAAACACGTCCTTGAATGGGAGTTCTTCGATTTAGGTCGTAGTGGGCTAACGACGGTCCAAAGATCGTGGGATATTGGCGACATTACGATTCTTGCGAATGGTCAGATTGCGTCAACCTTCAATGTTCGAATTAACCGCCTGACTTACAGGTATCGATTTTTCGAAAACTCAAGAACAAATGTGAACCTTATGGCGGGCCTGCACGGCATGCGGGTCAATGCCAGCCTGGCTCTCTCGGGAAACCTGATCGTAGATGGAGAGCCGGTTTTCGTCTTGCCAGACGAACCTGATGTTGAGGTAGAGAAAACGAAATTGCCATTGCCGCATTTCGGGCTCGGTAT
>JAIBDF010000232.1 GCA_024679535.1 Chromatiales bacterium | reverse complement strand
CTGTACTGCGGTTCGTGGTCGTGACCACCGACGATGAACGCGAGTTTCGGATGCTCGGCCTTCAGGCCGGCGAGTTCGACATCCTTCCACATGAGCAGGTGCGTGACGCCGATGATCAGGTCGACGTCACGGCTCTCAAGCTCAACAATCGTCTTCTCGGCGACCGCCTTGTAGTCACGATCGATTTGCACGTAATCGCGGGCATTGCCACCATCGTCGGCATGCAGTGTCAGGGAGAAGACACCAATTGTTTGGCCGTCGTGCTCGAACGTGAACGCCGACTGCAGGGCCCGGTCTGCAACATCATCTCCGGTCGTAAACACGTAGTTGTCTCCGAGCCAGTCGAACTCGGAGGCCTTGATCGCGGCGACGAGTTGCCGCGAGCCTCGACGATCAAACTCATGGTTGCCAGCCGTCACGTACATCGGTGCGACGGCGTCTACGAAGTTCATAGCCTCGACCATCTGCTGGCCGTCCCAGAGGTTGCTCTCGAGCGATGGATACAGGAAATCGCCGCCGTGTAATACACGCACATCGCGCCCCTCCGCCTGTAACTCACGTACGAGTGTAACGACACGGCTGAAGCCGCCTCGCTTACCGTCCTCGACCGCACCAACGCGATACGTGTCGTTGAGGTGGACGAATGTCAGTCCTGAGGACTGCGTCCGGGAAGCCGTTGCGCAGGCCGACAATGACAACGCGGCTAAGGCAAGTACAGTGATGATTTTTTTCATGCGGGCATGCTAACCTGATTTGATGAAAACGACACGTACGCTGGCGTCCGTAACCGCCCTGTCAATGCTCACGGCCTGCGCCGTCGAGGTGCCGACTTATTCGCCGGAAAAAGACCTGGCCCATCTCTGGGTCAAAAACTCGGCCGACTACGAAGCGCTGACGCGACAAGTGTATGGCGTCGCACAACGTGATCTCGAACGATTTGTCGCCGACACCTCCTGGTCGGCCATGCCCGGTCAAACAGACGCTGAGAACCTGCCGCCCGCCGTCATCCTCGATATCGACGAAACGGTCATCAATAATGTCGACTTCCAGGTCGTATTCGAGCGCCCTTTCACCGACCGGCAGCTCGAGATGTGGGATCGCCAGCATATCGCCAGGCCGGTGCCAGGTGTCGTGGAATTCATTACCGCGGCCCGCGAAGCCGGCGTCACCGCATTCTTCCTGACCAATCGGCCCTGCGAGCAATACCCGGACGAAGACAGCGCCTGCCCGCAGAAGCAAACCGTCATTGATGGTATTCGTGAACTCGGCATTCCGGTCGAACCGGAGTTCGTTTCGCTCGCGCTCGAGCAACCCGGTTGGCAAGGCGAAAAAGTGGTCCGGCGCCAACACATTGCCCGTGACTATCGCATCATCATGCTGGTTGGCGACGATTTCGCCGACTTCGTGCCCTGTGCGCGCAACTCCTTCTATCCACCCTGCACAGAGCCCGCGACCCGTGCCAGTCGCGCGGCGGACGTACAAAAATACGAGCAGTACTGGGGCAATGGCTGGTACATCCTGCCGGGCCCGATGCACGGATCGTGGACCTCCGTGCGCTAAGTTGGACCTTTTCGCTGCTATGATGGGAGCATAAGAATCCAGAACATCCGAAGGGGGACTCATGTCCAAAGTTAAGTGTGGCCTGATCCAGATGGCGCTCAAGGGCGACGGCAGTATGGAACCGGACGAGATCCGCGACCGCATGATCGAAGCCCATACTCCCTACATAGAAGATGCGGGCAAACAGGGTGTCCAGGTGCTCTGCTTCCAGGAGGTATTCACTCAGCCCTACTTCTGCCCGAGCCAGGACCGCAAATGGTACGCAGCGGCCGAAAAGATCCCCGATGGGCCGACAACGCAACTCATGCAGGAGTATGCGAAGAAGTACAACATGGTCATCGTTGTGCCGATTTACGAGGAGCACATGACGGGCGTTTACTACAACACGGCCGCCGTCATCGACGCGGACGGCAAGTTCCTCGGCAAGTACCGCAAGACTCATATTCCGCAGGTCGACCCCGGCTTCTACGAAAAGTTTTTCTTCAAGCCCGGCGACCTCGGCTATCCCGTTTTCGAAACGGCCTACCTGAAGCTCGGTGT
>JAIBDF010000107.1 GCA_024679535.1 Chromatiales bacterium | reverse complement strand
GCCGCAATCCGCGACCGAATTGCAGCTCTTGTCAACGCCCGGCGACGGTCTCGTGTTCACGCAGGCCACAACGACGGACGGAAGCTGCCAGTTGGATGTAACACTGGACTGTACGCTCGATGAACTGGCGCCCGGGGCGGTTGCGAGCGTTGAGCTGTTGTTGACTGCGGAGTCGCGGGGCGACTGGGCGATTACGTCGGTTGCATCCGCATGGGAAGAGGAGCCGGAACCGGCCGATAATGCGGCCGAACTGACGATCGACGCGATCCCGAATGCGGACCTCGCGGTTGCCTTGACCCACGGTGCGAGCAAACTGCGGATTGGCGACAACTTCAGCGTTACCTACACAGGGCTCAATCACGGACCACAGCTGGCGACCGACGCTGTTGCCGTATTCCAACTGCCGCTGCACGTGGAAGCGCTTGGTGACCACGGCTGCACTCTCGCCGGTAAAGAGCTGAGTTGCAGCATAGCAAGCATCGACACCGCAAAAACCTGGGTAAAGACGCTCGACCTGCAAGCGGTGCGAGCCGGCAACGCGTCGGTTTCAGTCTCGGTAAGTTCGTCGGAGAACGATCCGGTAATCGTCAACAACGATGCACAAATCAGTTTCGACATCGAGGGCGAAGAAAGTAGTGGCGGCGGCTGTGTTTATGATCCGTACGGACGCGGCGACCATACGTTGCTTCTCTTGCTTGTCCTGAGTATGGCGTGGCGCACATGGTCGAGTTACGGCCGACTGGGGAAGACGCATGCGCGTGTCTGAATACATGGTGCCACCCGCCCAGCAGCTGGCGACAGAGTTAGGCCTGAGGCGGCCGCGTAAGGGTTCACTGGATGGGGCCTTTGTCACCGTGCTGCTCTTGGGCGCGATAGTCGGCTGGGTCCTGGGTAGCCGATCCGTTCAGCCCGACAGTGCCACCCCGATGATGCTGGTGTCATTTTTGCTCTGGCAGCCCGTGGTCGAGGAACTGCTGTTCCGCGGTGCACTGCAGGGTGCGTTACTTCGCACGATCACCGGCACGCGCATGGTTGCCGGCCTGTCGGTTGCCAACATCGCCACGTCGCTGGCCTTCGTGGCAATTCATTTCGCGCAGCACCCGTGGCTTTGGGCCATAAGCGTGCTCGTACCATCACTGCTGTTCGGCCATTATCGCGAGCGCGCCGGCAGTGTTGCGCCGTGCATCCTGATGCATGTCCTTTTCAACGCAGCGTTCTTCATGTGGCCGCTGTTGCTATTGCTATGAACTAATCATGTGCTACGCGAGAAAACACTCTGTAACAACTATTTCACGCTGGGAAACAGCGTGGATGCAAAGCGAAGCGATGCTTCGCAACCCAGAAGGTGCAATGCGCCGAATGTCCACTTTCTCTGAGTCAGTTACATCGGCGCGAGGGGAAAGACAATGAAGAAAAGACTGATAGTGCTGGCGAACTGCGCGCTGGCCATATTTCTGATTGGAACGACAGCGTTCGCAGCTGAATTCGCTGTCGATACAACGGTTGACGCCGTCGACATTGATCTTACCGATGGGGCCTGCGGAACTGAGGCTGGAAACTGTTCCCTGCGCGCCGCCATCATGCAAGCCAATGCGACACCTGGTGCCGACATCATTAACCTGACCGCTATTAACGATCCGGCTGCTCCTATCGTTCTCTCTATCGAGGGCGTCGATGAAATCATCGGTGAAGCGGAGCCAGGATCGGAGGCGCCGTGTTCCGCGGTGATCACAGCTAACGCTGCTGTCGGCGACCTCGACATTACGGAAGACCTGGAGATTTTCGGCGCAGGACCCGGGCTGACCGTCATCGAATGGCTGAACCAGTCGATCGATGACCCAGACGTCGGCGATCGGGTGTTTCACGTCCAGGCCGAGGCTGGCGTAACGATCAACCTGGTGCGCATTGCCGACATGATGATCCGCCGTGGCAGTGTCGGTGTACCGAACACGACCGACGCGACGAACCCGTATAACTGCGAAGTTAGTGGGAATCCGGGATCTGTGCTTGCCTGGCAATTCAAACGTGTTGGAGGCGGCATCGCCGTCGGACCGGGCGCTGCGGTATTCCTGTTTGACGAAGCGGCCCACGGGCCGGGTGGCGATGAAGGCGGCGGCGGTGCCCCGGATGATCCGGGCGGCGACGAAGGCGAAGGTGGTGTCACAGCCGTCGAGTTCGAGCGCATTGCCTTGATCAATAACCAGGCAGGATCGGATGGTGGTGCAGTGCTTGCGGCGGCCGAAATGACGATCATCGACTCGGTTCTCAGCGGCAATATGTCTGCTGCGAACGGTGGCGCGATCTATATCGACTCCGCTTCCACAATCCGTGGCACGCTGATCGGTACCTCGTCAACGGATGTTCCCTATGCGACGGGCGCGATTCCGGTTGCCCTCGTCAGCACGCCCAACATGGCGGAGAATGGCGGTGGCATCTTCGATACCGGCTCGCACACGACCAATATCCACGCCAGTGCGATTAACGGTAACCAGGCGATTGGCGGCGGCGGTATCGCCGCACGAAGCCTGATCGTGGTGAACATCAATAATTCGACGGTAAGCGGCAATGTCGGCAGCGATGTCGGCGGCGGCATCACGACCAACGGTACGGTCAACCTGCGCAATGTCACCATCGCCAATAATGTTGCCACGACCGATGCACCGGGTGGTGGCGCCGGACTGAATTCGTTCGGCAGTGGTTCGTACACGTTCTACAACACGATCCTCAGCAATAACGTCGTGGCCGGCGGCGAAGTCGCGCGAGAAGCCAACTGCGGCTGCTCAGGCGGCACTGCCATCTGCCCGACCGGACGCATGGTTTCGACCGGCTACAACATCAACGACGAAGAAGTGGATTCGTGTTCGCTGTCATTGCCGCTGAACGATATGCCGGCAACTGATCCGTTGCTGCTCCCGCTGACGAACAACGGGGGACTCACCGAGACCCATGGCCTGCCATCGCAGGTGCTGGGCGCAGACGTAACGAGTCCTGCCATCGACAGCGCCCATGACCTGCGCTGCCCGAACAACGACCAGCGCGGCTCGTTGCGGCCTGACGATGGCGACGGTGATGGTACCTACGTTTGCGACGTTGGGGCATTTGAGCTGTTCGTCCCGCGCGCCGACCTGCATATCAACAACGTGGTGGTTCCGGACCAGGTGGACAAGGGTGCATCGTTCACGGCGCTTGTCGAGATTCACAACGACAACGCCAACACGGCGGCACCCGGCGTCACTTTCACGGCGACGCCCGATACGCTGACCGGGATGCTCATTGCCAATGCTGAGCCGTCCGCAGGAACTTGCGAGATCGCGGCTAACGTCGTGACCTGTACGATAGGCGAAATGGCGATCGGTGCCATTGAGACCGTCGGGCTGACGCTGACGGCTGTCGAGCAGGGAACGTATGGAATGGAGTCTGTCGTCGCGGCAGGCGACGGTGTCATCGACCCGTTACCGGGCAATAACACGGTACCGAGCAGCGTTTTCGTGCTCGGCAATGCCGATATCGCGCTGACCATGGATCCGTTACCCGTCACGGTCGATCAGGGAGCTACAGTCACCCTGAGCTACACCGTCGTCAATAATGGCGAGGATGAGGCGTCGACTGCGCGGCTAGGCATGGTTGTCCCGGCCGGCACATCCTTCGTTGCGGCCGACTCCACGCTCGGAGACTGCAGCGAAAATGCCGGCGAGATCGTGTGTGCCATCGGTACACTCGCCGTGGCAGAAACGGCGGTCATCGGGGTCCAGTTGTCAGCCGACGTATCCGGTGAGCAGGAGTTCACGGCCGTTGCGGTCGCGGACCAGAACGATCCGGACGCCAGCAACAACTCGGCAACATCGACGACCACCGCCATCCCCAACGCCGACCTGGCGCTCTCGGGGCGCGGCCCGGCGAGTATATTCGTCGATAGCGATTTCATTGTCTCCGTGACGGTAACGAACAACGGTCCGCAGGATGCGACTAATGTTCTTGCCACGCTGCAGCTGCCTGCTAATGCGAGCTTTATCTCGTCGGCAGACTGCGTGGTCAACGTCGGCGCTCTCGAATGCGCAGCAGCAAGCCTGGCTGCCGAACAGAGCGTAACCTTCAGTATCAGCATGAGAGCTAGCACTGTTGGCACGGAGAGTGTACAGGGCGCCGTTACGGCTGACGAAAACGACCCGGTTCTCGACAACAACTCGGGTTCGGTCAGCCTGGCAATCAACGCACGCCCGAAGAAGAGCGGTGGTTGTGTGTACAACCCGGACGGATCGCACGATCCGACCTTACCGCTGCTCTTGTTGCTTGCAACGATTGGTCTGATAACTCGTCAGAGGACTGACGTATAGCAAGTAACTGAATGGCCGGTACTCGCGCTGGAGTGCCGGTCATTTTTTACGTCACGCCGCCTCGTGCACCTCGTCGGCGATCTCCTGCAGTTCGTCCCAATCGAGTATCTCGATACTGCCGCGCGGCGCATATAGGATCCCGTTGCGCTTCATTATTGCCATTTGCCGGCAGACGGTTTCCTCACTCAGCCCGAGCAGATTCGCTATTTCGCTACGAGAAAATGGGAGCTTAAAACGATGTCTTCCGTAGACTGAGTCAGGGATGATCAGCAGGATGAACGCAGCGATTTTTGCTGCAGCGTGGTGATGTCCTATAACGCGCAGCAAAGCACGGCTATTCTCAAGCTGGATATTGACGGCTTTGACCAAGCTTATGGCGACTTCGCCATCATGCCTCACAGTGGACATCAATGCGCGTTGTTTGATCTTGCAGGCAGATACGTCTGTCTCCGCTACCGCCGAGTATGCGTAGTGGCTGTCGGTCAGGGACTGGAGGCCTACCAACAGGCCCCGTGGACTGCTGAGCCCGACGATCTGTTCATGCCCGTCGGCTGTAAGGCAGGTGATCTTGACGATACCGTTCGTTAGCGCATAAACACAGCAGCTCGGCTGCCCCTGGGAGAACAGGACATCGCCTTTGGAGTAGTTAACCTGCATGACTGCGTCGATGATCAGGCAATCCAGCCCGTCAGTGGGCAGCTCTCCATTGAGTGCCGACTTATTAGTAAACGGGCAGTCGATATTGCCGCAGTCCATTACTTCACAGCCACAGGTCTGATAACGATCGGAACATATCTGAAAAATCCGAGCGATAAGGGTTTGAAGCAGTAGTTTTCGGAATCTACCTAATTGAATCTGATAATCATCAATTGCGTCTTCGATGCCTAGCTTAAGCATCGACTGACCGCGAATTGCGGTCTATGCGTAGGTGTAATCCACCCCAATATTTTTGCCCAAAAATGACAATTGTCAGTGATGCCATCTGCGCATGAATCTATGGTCTGGATGATCCGGACGACCATCCACTCGCAATGAGTGTCGCGGCCGGTCTAAGAGAATAATTTTCCGATAGGAGTGAAAAATTATGAACAGGTTCGGCAGAATTTCCGCTTTGGCCTGGTCTTTCCTCGTAGTGACGGCATTTGCGTTTGTGCTTAGTGGCTGCGAGGGCAGTGATGGCGCCGCAGGCGCTGCGGGCGCGACAGGTGCAGCAGGTCCGGTGGGACCTCCAGGGCCTGCAGGGCCAGTGCCTGATGTTGTCCAGAAAGCCATTGATGCGGCTGAAGTCGAGTCGTGTGGCACGTGCCACGATGGCGTTGGCGGTGGTCACCAGGATATCTACACACGCTACTCTGATGCCAGCGCGTTCGAGCTGACATTCGACGCATTTACCAGCGTCAATAATGGTGGACTCTTTGATGTCACTCTCGACTTCACCATCCTCAAGAATGGCGTACCGTTTACAGACTTTGATGCCCTGGACCAGAACCGCTTCTTCGTCGATCGTTATGACGGCACGACGGGCGAATTCTTCGAGGCATTCAACAGCCTTGGCGGCGCCGTCATGGGCGAACCGGGCCAGTACCAGGTGTCGAGAACAGGGATGACGTATGACCCGACCGTGAGCGGCCAGGTCTATGGCTACATCGCACAAGGTCCGCTGTTTGTACATGACAGCCCGTCCTCCGAATTGCCAGCTGGTTCGCACGTACATCTGTATGACGATGTTGCCAATGCTGCAATAGCGTTCGGCGATCTCATTCCTACAGATCCGGACACGTATGATTCGCCTGCCAATGCAGAAGGTTGCGAAAAATGTCACGGCTCGCCTTACCTGAAACACGGTTACCGCGCGGTGCAAGTGGACGGCTTGCCTGACTTTGCTGCTTGCAAGGTATGTCATAACGATGACGGCAATGGCGGTCATACCGATTGGCAATACATGGTCGACGAGCCCTTCAACTGGGCAACTGGTGTTGCCGAGACGGCGGACTATTCCTACTTCCGCAATATCATGAATGACGTGCATATGTCGCACGCCATGGAATTCCCGTACCCGATGTCGATGTCGAACTGCAACACGTGCCACGAAGGCAAGCTCACTCGAGTCCTTGATGACACGCAGTTCACAGCAGAAACCTGCAAGAGCTGTCACCCTGTACAGGGGCTGGACGCATGGCCGGAAGATGCCGGTACGACGCTCGAAGGCATGTACGCGCAGCCGCTGCGCGCACCTGCGCTTGAGTTCCTGTGGACGAAAGCTGGTGTTGATACGTTCCACAACGCCGACTTGAATTGCGGCGCCTGCCACGGCCTCGACGGATTCTCGTCGTTCAGCGATCTGCACACGGGCTACGATGACCATATCTACAATGACGCCGGCACGAAGTTTGCTGAGTTGAATACGGCATCGATCGATAGTGTTTCGATGGCAGGTAATCTGCTGACGGTTGATTTCTCTGCTAGCAACGCGGATATCGTTCCGGAACTTCTAGTCTCGTTCTATGGTTGGGACAGCAAGAACTTCATCGTTGCATCGCACACGAGCGACGGCAGCACGTTGTGCCTCGATCGGCGCGGCAATCCAGGTGGTTGCCGGATGGAATTCGCACCGGGTGACACGAACGCTCTATTCACTGAAACAGACACGCTTGACCCGCTAACGTACTCAGTGACGCTTGATATAGCTGCGTACGTTCCGACAGCGTTCCTGACCGATGATATTCCGACATTGATCGCCAATGGCGTTGTCAAGTTTGCGGAAATCACGATCACGCCCGAGCTCGAGCTGGGTGGACAGGACGTTGTACTCAAGGCCGTTGGCACAACCTTCGACCTGGGCGGCAGCGTACTTGTTGCTGACTACTTCAAGGGCGCCAATGCGACGGTGAGCATCGAGAAATGTAACGTCTGCCACGATTCGCTGGCCAGCACGTTCCATGACGGCAGCGGCCGCGCTGGTGATGGCATCGAAGTTTGCAAGAACTGCCACGTGACGACGAGAGCGGGCAGCCATATCGAAATGGCATCGCGCGCGATCGACTCTTACGTTCATGCGATCCACTCGTTCCAGCCGTTTGACCTGGACGATGTGGCCGCAGCTAACGACCCGGTATTCGATGCAAGAAACGAGCAGCACATCAACCACACGTTCCCGAACTTTACGATTCGGAACTGTGAGGCATGCCACTTGGCAGGTACCTATAACGTACCTGATCAATCCAAGTCGATGCCTGGCGTGATTCGTGCGTCCTGGGATATCGCGGACCGGAATATCGGCGCAGTACCTGAGTACGTCACAGGTCCGGCATCACGGGCTTGCGGTGGCTGCCACAGGGCTGACCTGATCAATGCGGATCTGGCCGGTGATCTTGCCAGCTTCAATGCACACACCAAAGCATTCGGTACGCTTGAAGAGAATGACGACGATGAGCTGACTCTGTATGGCATCATCGACAAGATCATGAGCATGTTCTAACAACAATAATTCAAGGATGAAGACTGGCCGGGAGAGGGATCTCCCGGCCTTTTTCTTTGCGCTGCGGAAACCCCTTACAGGGCTGCGGTATTCGCGTCTTCGAAACTGACTATTGTCAGTGTTTCCGACATGGCAATTACCTACCTTGTACTGGCGCAGAACTGACCTTTATCAGGCAGTCATATCGCGGGGCAAGAATAAATCCAAGGAGGTACATCATGTCCACCAGACTCAATCATCTACTACTGCTTGTAGCAGGTGCATTTCTTATCGTCGGTTGTGAAGGCAGTGATGGAGCTGCTGGAGCGGCAGGTCCGAGCGGTGCTGCAGGTTCTGACGGATTCTCGTGCTGGGATCTCAACCAGAACAGCGTCGCCGATCCTGACGAAGACCTTAACGGCGATGGCGCAGTCGATACGCTCGACTGCCGTGCGCCGCTGCCTGGTACAGCGGTACTGGTCAGTGGCAGCATCACGACGCCTGACGGTCCTTTGGATCGTTTTGTGAAGGTGAGCTTTGTACCGGCGGGCGGCGGATCTGCGACCGAAGCAAATGTTGCGAATGACGGGACGTATACGATCGAGCTCGCTGCAGGCGACTACGATGTTGACGCCAGCCGGCCTGGTTATGAAGCGGTTGCTGTTGCCGCTTTCGGAGTCGTTGATGGCAATGCCAATGTGCTGGACTTCGATCTCCCGGAAATTCCTGATGGCGAATTCATCGGTAGTGAGAACTGCGCTATTTGCCACACGGTGCAGTACGCCTCGTTCGCACAAAGCGGCCATCCATTCAAATTGAACAAGGTTGAAAATAACCAGGCGCCGACCTATCCGTTCACCAATCTCAACGGACTGCTGGAACGCGTCACTGACGACGACGCCGCTGATGGTGATCCGAAGGCAGGGACTGATAACACGCTCGGCACACCGGTTACGTGGGATGACGTTTCCTACGTCATCGGCGGTTACTTCTGGAAAGCTCGCCTCGTTGATCAGAACGGCGCAGTAGTGACAGGCTCAAGCGTTCAGTACAACTTCCAGACCGATGCGATGTCCGGCTACCACGACAACGAGACCGACAAACACTATAACTGCGGCAACTGCCATACGACAGGTTGGCGGCATCAGGACGCGGTTCTGAATGACAATCGTCAGGATGACCTGCAGTTTATGGACGGCACGTTCTTTGAAGGTGGTGTGCATTGTGAAGCCTGCCATGGTGCCGGCTCCGCACACGCGAAATTCAGCGGCATCATCACGCGCGACGCGATTCCGCGCTCGCTGGCCGACCTCACCGCAGCGGACCAGGGTTTTGGCGACCCGGTGGCATGCGGCGAATGCCATACTCGTGATGGCGAACGTGATTATCCGTCCTATTTGAGTGGTTTTGACAATGCACTCGCAGCAGCTGAGGCCCCGGACCCGCGGCCGAACGAGATGGGCGGACGTATCGCAGCCAGTGGCGGTCTGATCAAGCATCACGAACAGTATGACGAGATCCTCGGCATCAATCCGGATACTCTCGAGTCCGTTCGTTCACCTGCGTTCATGGCGACACACGGCGACTGCATGACCTGCCATAACCCGCATGGCTCATCCGTCAATGTGGGCAACCCGTTGTACACGGGCGTAGCCGGCCACAATCCGTCAAATGATGCGTGCCTCACATGCCATGGCGACTACGATACGACGCTGCGGGCTGGCGGCATGTTGAATCTCGCCTGCGCCGATTGTCATATGCCTGATCTGGCCAAGTCAGCTGTAGCGACAGCCGGCGAATTGGAACGGCCCACGGTCGGTGACGTGGCTACGCATATCTTCAGAATCGCACTGGATTCCACGCAGCCGCAATTCAATGAAGCAGGTAGCTTTGCCTATCCGGCGATCGACGAAGACTTCGCGTGCATGACGTGCCACAACACGGCACCGGGCGCCGTCATCGGTTTCGCTATCCCGGACGGGATTGTTGACACGTACATCTATCACAACAATATTCCGTAGCGTACGGACGCCAGTCTCTGGCAAAAGGGTCCCCGGTTTACCGGGGGCCCTTTTTTCTGACATGGACACTTTCGCCCGCGCTCGCGTAAGGTCGGGAGATGAGAAGAAGAAGAAAAGCACGCGCTCAAGAAGGGATGCACCGCAGCGTTTCATATCTTGAGGGGTTGAGCTGATGGCGCGGCGCAGTCGACGAGCAAGGCGGACCGTAAATACGATAGCGCAGCTGGAGTGGCGACGCGTCGTGAACCCCTACGGCCCGATCAAGGTGCTTGATGACGAGCAGGTACAGACGATCATAGACCACGCCCTCGACATCCTCGAGACGAAGGGAATGCGCTTCCTCGAGGTGGGCAGCCGTCTGCGCCTTGCGAGCGCAGGAGCCGACGTCGACGAAGAGTCGATGATGGTGCGCTTCGACCGATCACTGGTAATGGAGCAGGTGGCACTGGCTCCCGGGTCTTTCGAACTGCGCGCCCGCAACCCCGACCGCCACCTATCAATAGGGGACAGTCACCTTTTAGCCAAAAGTGCCGTAGGGGACAGTCACCTTTTAGCGAAAGAATCCGTT
>JAIBDF010000001.1 GCA_024679535.1 Chromatiales bacterium | reverse complement strand
GCACGCAATGGGATCGCCGCCGCGATTGGCAGAAACGCCTCAAGATCCCAGTGTGTGACATTGGCAACCGACTTGATTTCCTTTTCCATCCAGAGGTGATCTTCGTAGCGAATCGACCCCATGATGTCGCGATCCCTTGCTTCCTTGCGAATCGCATTGATCACGAGACGACCGCCGGGTCTGAGGCACTCAAGTGCCGCGAGTAGAGGCTGCCAGGCCGGTGTCGTGTCGATAATCGCGTGGGGTGCGACAGGCGGCACTGCGCGGGTATCGCCTGCCCAGGCGGCGCCGAGCTCAAGCGCGAAGCGTCGTTCGTGTTCGCTGCGGGCAAACACAAAAACCTGGCCATTCGGGTACAGATAATTGGCCAGCTGCAGTACGAGGTGCCCCGAACCGCCAAAGCCGGTCAACCCAAGGGTCTGCCCGTCTTGTATTCCAGAGAGGCACAGCGATCGGTAGCCAACGGCCCCGGCACATAGCAATGGTGCCGCTTCAACATCGCTGAATTTGTCCGGAATCGGATAGGCATAGCGTTCCGGCACGACCACAAACTCGGCATAACCGCCATCCGCGTCACGCCCGGTCGCACGAAAATCATCGCTCAGGTTTTCGTCCTGCGCCCCCGTGGACGAATGAATCCAGCCAACGCCCACCCGCTCACCCGGCTGATAGCGGCTGCAACCCGAACCAGTCACAACAACGCGACCAATAATCTCGTGTCCCGGAATAACCGGTAAGCGTGGCGGTGCCGTCCGCCCCTCGATCTCATCCAATTCCGTATGACATACACCACAAACGGCGACCTCGATGAGGATTTCACCCTGGGCGGGCTCAGGTCTGGGCATCTGAACCAGCGTTAGCGGGGCGGGATTCCGGTCAAGGCTTGCCGTCGCTGAAAGCACCATAGCGCGCATTAAATCGCTCCTTTACGACCCACGTATCAGAGTATATGGTGCACTCACTCCTGGTTGTTAGTTCCCGGCATGCGCAACACACATTTCCCGATAAGCGTCCTGGCCGCCGCGCTCAGCGCATGCGCAACCGAGTCGGTTATTCTCAATAGTGAACGTATTGCGCATCGCTTTGGCAGCTACGGTATCGAGGTGCTGGCGAGCGAAGCGGGACTTCGACGGTCGAGCCTGTTTAGCTACGATGGTGACACCGTGACCTGCCGCACGTACGCCGTCGTGCAGTTCGAGGGGCAGCACGACGAGTACTATGACGATGAGCATTCGAAAGTCCTGGCAGGCAATTCAATCGGAGCCACATTCAAGGAAAACGGGTGGGGAATTCGGAAAGACTCAATGTACATCGGCAGCATTCGTCTGCCGCAGTCTCGCACCGAGGTCGGCGAACTCATGCGTCTAACGGGCGCTCACGATCTCGCACTGCACGTCTACCGACTGGTGCTGGTCCGCGAAGGCGTCGCATTCGATTATGCGACTATTCTCGAGGTCCACCATCCCGAATACCTGTCAGAGCAGGATCTTCGGGGACTGTTCGAGTACGAAGCGAGCAATGAACTTCCTGCGACTGATCTGCAACAGCTTTCGGCACTGGTTTTCGGCGTATGAAACCAGAACCAGTCGTTTGTTGTACCCACTTGTAGTGACTACACTCGTCCCATAACCGGGGTAATTACGAGGCACTGTCGATGAACGTACCTGCAAAGCTAATTCTAGTCATGTTTGGCTCACTCCTGTTTTCTGCCGTCGGCGCCCAGGACGCTTCAGACGATGAGGCCAATGTGCTGCTCGTGATCGAACGCGCATGGGAAGCCTCACAAAAAGGCGACCAGGACAAGGTCGACGACATGCTCACAAACGACTTTATGGGCTGGGGCAGAGGCTCACCGGCACCACGCTCGAAAACGTCAACCTCCAACTGGAGTCGGTTCCGCGCTGCAATGGGCCGCGTCGTTCGTTACGAACTCTACCCTTTGTCGATTACCATTCACGACGACGTCGCGATCGCGCATTACCTGTATTCGAGCGCCTTCAAAGACAAGGAAGGCGAGATCGACATATCAAATGGGCGCTATACCGACGTCCTGGTACGCGCTGAGGATGGCTGGAAATTCCTCGCCTGGCACGGCGGAGACGACGACTAGCCAGGGCCTGTAATAGAAAGACTATTAATAATACTTTGTATATTATTGTTTTATAAGTGGTTTTATTCTAGCTCGGCAATGCGTTCTGCTCGGGACTTCATCACCTGGTCTTCTTTGTTGCTATAAACACAGGACCGCGCGAACTCGCCCTGGATTCAAGCACGATTGCTCATATCGGTTAAGGGCCGGTTCAGCTTGTCGCGAGTAGTATGATGCTCAGGATGAACAGGTCCGCACCGCAGCGGACCAGGAGGCAGGAATGGACAAGCAACGATATGCCGCCTTTGGACCGGCAAAACTGATACTCACATTGCTGGCGCTGCAGCCCCTGGCTGGATGGGCCCAGGCACCTGTGGACGACGACGGCAAGGTAATCGGCGCTTATGAGCCTGTCCTGGCTGCCGAGGCGGAGAACCTTGGCGCAACCAATAGCGACGTGCCATTGATGTCCGCCATCGATCTCGAGGAACTCGTTGGTCCGGTCGCCCTCTACCCGGACGACCTGCTCGCAATCATATTGCCGGCAGCCGCCTATCCTCAGCAGATCCTCGATGCGACGCGCTTTCTCGAAGAGCTTGAATCCAATCCGGAACTAAAACCCGATCCACAGTGGGACGATTCAGTCGTCGCGCTACTTAACTACCCCGAAGTTATCGAACTGATGCACGATGACATCGACTGGACCTGGCGTCTCGGCGAAGCCGTTATTGCTCAACAGCAGGATGTGCTTTCCGCGATCGAGACATTTCGCGATCGCGCTTACAATGCCGGCAACCTCAAGAGCGACGAGTACCAGACCGTTGCGCGTACTGACGACCGTATCGAAATCTCGCCAGTCGCAGACGATGTCATTTACGTGCCCTATTACGAGCCGGAACGCGTCGTTGTCTATCAGCCGCAGCCGGTTTACTACTACTACCCGCGCTCCTACCCGGTCTACTACTACCCATATTCGTCAGCGTATTACTTTGACCGCGGATACTTCTGGGGCGTGACGACAGCTTTCTCGATTGGCTGGTACACGAGCAGCCTGCATGTTCACCATCACAGTTATTACGGACATCCCTACTACGGACACCACTACTGGGATAACTGGTGGTACCGCCGTCCGACCATGAGCCACTACCAGAACAATTACGTTGGGAATACACGCGTTACGGTCAATAATTACTACAGCGGCGACCGCTGGCGTCCGCGACATGATCGTCGCGACTCCGTTCGAACCGACGCGCGCGCCGCGAACAACCGTTATGTCGCAAATCGCGACGCGCAACGCCAGGTCAGCGACAGGCGCCGCAGCACGGAACAGCGTGCCCGGACCCGGTCTGTCAATCGTCAGGAACCTGTCGCGCTTCGAGAACGCCCTGTAGATTTTCAGGCCAGGACACAGGGTCAGCGCAGACGTGCGCAGGAGCAACGGACCAACGAACAACGGGCTCAGCAGGGCAGCAACACACGGCAACGCCGCAACGATGGAGCAGCACGCCAGAATCAAGATTACGTCGCCAACCTGCGCGAGCAGCGCCCGCAAACCCAGCAACGTGGTGAAGTGGTTGCACAGCGGCGCAATACAACGGCGCGAACTTCCGGGCAACAACGCCGTGCACCGGTTCAGCAGGCGGGTGAACAGCGCCGTGAACGCGCTCCATCACAAGCGCAGCGGCGTGAGCAGCGTGTGACCCCGGCACCTCAGCGGCAGCAACGCTCGGCCCCGGCACCTCAGCGGCAGCAGCGCTCAGCCCCGGCACCTCAGCGGCAGCAGCGCTCAGCCCCGGCTCCTCAGCGGCAGCAGCGCTCCGCTCCGGCACCTCAGGCGCCACAGCGCTCCGCTCCGGCACCTCAGCGCCAGGAACGCGGCAGCTCGGGATCGTCCAGACAGCGATCGGAAAATCGTCGCCGGAACAGGTCCTAGGAATCCTCCTCCCGGTCGTGCTCTTCAGGCGCGTCCGGGAGGTTCCCTTTCGAGGTCAGTTCGCGCGCTATATAGACGATACATCCGGCCGCAAACAGCGCCAGAATGATCGACACGATTGCGATCACGTTACCCATGATCCAATGATATCACCGTCGACTTTGTCAATGTTCGGCGCCGCCTGGCGGCCCCACCGTCGCGCGTCGCATCACTCAGCTCAGCGCGGCGAGTTTCTCTTCTATCTGGACCCGAAATCGCGCTGCGATTGGTGCCTCTAAGAGACGCCGCAGCTCCGCTGCATCGTGCTGCAGCCGGTATTTATGGCGGAACAGATCAAGTATCGAGACGTTGAATTCAGCGCTTTCGACCAGCGTCACAACATCACCTGACTGGATCTCTCCAGCGTTCAGGACCCTGAAGTAGATGCCGGGCCTCTCCGCTTTGCGAAATGCGATACCAAAACCCCGGTCTTCAATCCGTGCCGCCAGCGTGTCGCAGGGAATTCTCGGCGCTGTTGCCTCCAGTACAACCTCCCCGATTAGCAAACGATCGCCAATGTTCATATCGGTGGGCAAATCGCGAATTGTCAGGTTTTCGCCGAACAACCCGGGAGACCAGTCAAGGCCGGCTTCCTCGGCCCACCAGTCGTAGTCATCGGTACTGTATGCATAAATCGCCTGATCGGCGCCGCCATGATGCTCCGTCGCAATGATCGCGTCACCTGAAAGACCCAGCTTGTGCACTCTCACCGGGCCTTCAGCCGGGTACTTGCAGATTCCTGTTTCAAAGGATTTGTTGCCATGGACGATGGTGGCCACTCTGCCCAGGTTAATACTCTCTAAACGCATAACACCCTTTATGCCTTGTCCAGACCTTGGTCCACCCCAGCACGATTGCCAGGAGAGGCAATGCAATACGACCGTAGTATAGCGCCGCATTGTCAGCGCATTCGCGATGTGCGAAAAACTACGTGCAAAATGCGTTACATTTTCGTCTTATTTAATATACAATGTAACGCATGGCTAAAACCAAGGTATCCACGTTGAACCTGCGCATCGAGCCCGGCGTCAAGGAAGCCGTGCGCGAGGCCGCGGCACGTGAGCACCGGAGCGTTGCGAATATGGTTGAGATGTTGATTCGCCGTCACTGTGGCGAAGCGGGCATCACTATCCCAGAACAGAACGACCTTTTCCCGGGGAACCCAAATGGATGAACGCATGTTGAAAGCGATGGTCGCCGCCGGTGCCATCAAGAACATCAACATCATTGCCAGCGGCGCACGCTTTCATGTGGAGGCGAAAACACCCAACGGCCCAATTACGGCGGAAACGCGCAAGGGCAAAGTGAGAACCTGGGTCACTCTGGACGCAGCCGCTCGCTGGGTACGCGCTCTCGGCATGGGGGGTGCGCACATCAATCTAACCCACTGGCAACCGGGCCAGCGCGAACTGTCTGTCTGATCTAATCCTCGTCAGTTCCGCCGTCAGGCCACTTGTTGCCGAACGGGAACGGACGGTCGTCCGTGTTGAACGTCAGATACCGGACATTCTCGTAAATATAAGCGGCGAGGCTTTGCCCTACTCCACGAAGTTCGCGATTCACCGCGCCGGTGAACAGTACCCAGAGGAAACCAAAGACCACAATAAACGTGCCGACAATACTGGCGAGACTTATCAAAAGGTAACTGATGAACATGAACAGGAATCGCGTCCAGGTTGCGCGCGACTTCAGGTTCTCCTCAATGGGTTTGCCCGGCTCTTTTTTATCAACAAACGCATGATCTGCCGGAGGGTTGGTATCACTCATCATCTTCTCCTTGCACCGTACCGTCTATCTATTGTTACAATCTTCGACCCCGTGGGCCAGTGAATAATTCCCCAATGACAAACAAACTCCTGCTAGTAGCCGCGGCCGTGGCCGCGACACTGTTCGCCGCTTGCGGCAAAGAAGTCACACCGGTTGAAGAGCCCGTTGTCGATCTCGCGACTGAAGCACAGCGAATCGCCAAGTCCAGTATTGTTGTCGATTCCCACATCGATGTGCCGTATCGGCTCGCACGTACTTCCGAGGACGTTTCGCGGGCCACCGAAAGCGGTGACTTCGACTATCCGCGAGCATTGCGTGGCGGACTGAACGCGCCCTTCATGTCGATCTACACACCGGCCGAACTGGAAGCCGAAGGTCTCTCCCGGGAGGCTGCCGACAAGCTGATCGATTCAGTTGAGGAAATCGTTGCGGGTGCTCCGGACAAGTTTGCGATCGCGCTTACGCCTGCCGACGTCAGGAAACAGTTCGATGCTGGCATCATGTCGCTGCCCCTGGGAATGGAAAATGGCTCACCGATCGCGGGTGACCTCGCTAATCTGCAGCACTTCTATGATCGAGGCATCCGCTATGTGACTCTGGCGCACAGTCTGTCGAATCACCTTTCAGACTCGTCATATGACACCAACCGCCAGTGGGGCGGCCTGAGCGAGTTCGGCCGCGAGTCGATCGCCGCAATGAATCGCCTGGGCATCATGGTCGACGTCAGCCACGTGTCCGACGATGCGTTCTGGCAGATCATGGAGTTGTCGGCAGCGCCTGCCATCGCATCGCACTCATCGGCGCGGCATTTCACCCCTGGATTCGAGCGCAATATGAGTGACGAAATGATTGTTGCACTGGCGAAAAATGGTGGTGTCATTCAGATCAATTTCGGCTCGACGTTTGTAAACCAGGTTTCCCGTGATTACGGGGATGCACGCATGGCTGCCGGTCGGGCGTATATCGCCGAGAATCCCGAACTCACCGAGGCCTTCCTCTACCGCGGCTACGGAGAAATCTACGAGAAAGACCACGGACCGCTGCCGTTCGCATCGATCGACGATGTGCTGGATCACTTTGACCATGTCGTAAAGCTGACCAGCATCGAGAACGTCGGTATCGGTTCAGACTTCGACGGGGTCGGCGATTCGCTGCCAATCGGGCTTAAGGATGTATCCCAGTACCCAAATCTGGTCGAGGGCCTGTTGAAACGGGGTTACAGCGAAGAAGACATCCGCAAGATTCTCGGCGAGAACCTGCTGCGTGTCTGGGAAGCTGTAGAGGCCTACGCGGCTACCAGGTCAAGTAGCACGTAACGCAACAGCACTTCGTAACTGGTGCGGTCGAGCTTCATTCCATCGGGGAGCTCGAGTGTATGGATATGCGTATCTGCATCGTCACGTATTTCGAGGAAGTGCTTGTTCTGTTCCCGGTAAACCTGGTACTTCACGTCGCGATGCTGGTCGAATTTCAACAACACAACGCTGTCCGTCCAGTCCTGGATCGTCGCTCTTGCCATGTCAATCTCCGTTTTCCTGTCTGAATCAATGTACGCCGACGTTCGGCTGCTACAGATACAGTTGCAAACGGTGTGCCAATTGTATTGGCGAGAGAGTTTTCTTCTTAGTCTATTATTATCAAAGTGTTACGACTACACGTCTGGTAAAATACGCGCCCTGCGTGGACGTTGCGTGTCAGGTTTTGCCCCACTTTGATTGCGAATGGCGACAAGCGGTTGACATAAGTTGAAGTCTACAATGGCCAGAAAAAAACGAGCGCAGGTACCGACACAACAACGATCAGGATTTCGAGCGGCAGGCCCATTCGCCAGTAGTCGCCAAAGCGATAGCCGCCGGGGCCCATAATCAGCGTGTTGTTCTTGTGACCGATCGGCGTCAGGAAAGCGCATGAGGCCGCGACGGCAACGCCCATCAGGAAAGGGTCCGGACTCACCTCAAGTCGCGAGGCAATCTCCACGGCGATCGGTGCGGCTATTACGGCAGTCGCCGTGTTATTCATCACGTCCGAGAGCGTCATCGTTACAACGACCAGCAATGCCAGAACCACCACCGGTGAAAACCCGGCCGAGAGATCAACGATGCCGCCAGCAATAAGCGAAGTCCCCCCGGTCGATTGCAGTGCCCCACCGATAGGAATCATGGAACCTAGAAGTACGATGACCGGCCACTCAACCGACGCGTAAACGTCGCGTATCGGCACGATGTTCATAACAACGTAGAGCGCTGCCACACAGCCCAGGGCGACTGGCAAATAGACCAGCCCGAAACTCGCGACCGCAATGGCCGCAGCGAATACGCCTGTGGCGATCCAGGCCTTGTCGCGCTGAACCACACTGTGCCCGCGGTCGGCGAGCGGCAAGAGCCCCAGGCGTCCTGTGATATCGCTCAGGCGCTCTTCCCCACCAAGCAGCAGCAGTACGTCGCCAGGCCGCAGACTGAGCGCCCTCACTTTTTCCCGGAAGCGGCGCCCTTCACGCGAAACCCCGACCAGCGCGACACGGTAGCGGTACAGTAGCCGCACCGACATTGCGGACCGGCCTGCCAGACGCGACGACTCCTGCACGACGACCTCCTGCAACACAAGATTTTCATCTCTGAGCTGGCCCGTGCCTTTGCCGACGTATTCGAGCTGCAACGCACCCAGAGCTTCTTCGAGGCTATCGGGGCTCGCTTCGAGGATGAGGATATCGTCCGCCCTGATTGTAGCCACACGTGCCAGTCCGGGCAGACGGCGACCGCGGCGAATCAGTCCGATTACCTCCACGTCTGATTTTTCCGCCTTGTCGTCAAGATCCCGGACGCGCTTGCCAATCACCGACGATCCCTCAGGCACCCGGACCTCGACAATGTAGTCCGCCAGATCGAACAGTTCCTTGCCAGCATCGCTGGACTGCCGTTCACGCGGCAGCAGCCGCCAGCCGATGAGTGCCACGTAGGCTACACCGACAACCGCGCAGGCCAGCCCAACGGGGGCGAAATCGAACATACGGTACGACTCGCCAAGCGCTTCTCCGCGAAACTCCGCAATGACGATATTCGGTGGCGTACCGATCATTGTGATCATGCCGCCAAGTATCGAGGCGAACGACAGGGGCATCAGAGTCAGTGATGGGCTACGCCCTGCTTTCTTCGCAGCCTGCATATCGACGGGCATGAGCAATGCAAGCGCAGCAACATTGTTCATGACGGCTGAAAGGGCTGCCGCCACACCGGACATGATGGTGATGTGTGTGGCCAGTTTGCGTGATGCGTCAACCGCAACACGGGCAATGAGTTCAATAGCGCCTGAGTTGGACAGACCCCGGCTGACGATCAGGACCAGGGCGATAATGATGGTTGCGGGATGTCCGAATCCCGAAAATGCCAGTTCTTTGGGCACCAGCCCAGTCAACAATGCGATGAGCAATGCGACAAATGCCACGAGGTCATAGCGCCAACGGCCCCAAATAAGAAACACGAAAACAAAAAAGAGCAAGCCGAATAGCATTCCCTGATCCTGCGTCACTGCCAGTCCCTTCTGCGGCCCAAACGCTGGTAGATTAGCAGAGTGACCATTCTCTTCCTCATAATCGTTGTTCTCGTGGGCGTGTTGGGTCCTGGAATCTGGGTCAAGCGGGTTATCGAGCGCTACAGCGAACCAGCCGACCGCTACTCCGGCACAGGTGCCCAGCTTGCGAGGCATCTGCTCGACCATCGTGGCCTGCAGCATGTGGTGGTCGAAGCGACCGATCAGGGGGACCACTATGACCCCTCCGCAAAAGCAGTACGGCTCACGCCAGAGAAACATGACGGCCATTCTCTGACAGCGATTACGGTCGCCGCGCACGAGGTTGGCCATGCGCTGCAGGACCACGACGGCTATCGCCCACTCCACCTGCGCACGCGCCTCGTCAAGGCAACGCGCGGCATCGAAAAGCTGGGGGCGGCGGTGCTGGTGGTATCCCCTTTTCTCGGAATGATCACCCGCGCGCCCTATGTCGGACTGCTGACCCTCGCTGGCGGCATGGCCACACTTGGCATCGGTGCCGCCGTTCATTTTGTTACTCTGCCGACCGAGTTCAACGCCAGTTTTGGGCGCGCACTGCCGCTCCTCGACGAGTTCAAAATTCTCAAGAAAAGCGACCGCCCACACGCCCGCAAACTGCTAACCGCAGCGGCCCTGACCTACGTTTCTGCATCCCTCATGAGCCTGGTGAATATCGCACGCTGGATAGCCATCCTGCGGCGATAGTTCAACACACTGTTTTTAAAGAAAAAATGCTGACATTGCGGCCCCTCGTTCCGGGCTACCCGAAATGGACTGGTTTAGGGGGCTTTCCACTGCTATTATCCGCGCCCGAAGGCCTGTCCTGACCCGAATGTAGCGCCGCACTGGCTGCCCGGAATACCAAGGAAGGGGGGCCAGGGACAACGTGCACCCACCTCGATTGATTTGCCGGGTTCTCGCTTTTGAAGGCTTTGAGAGCCCTAGCGTCGTGCAAGCAGGTCGGTGCCATAAAGAGACCAATAGAGCTGAAGCAGAGAAATGAAAGACCTTAGCGTTTACAGAAACATCGGTATTTTTGCCCACGTTGATGCGGGCAAGACGACAACCACTGAGCGTATTCTCAAGCTCACTGGCAAGATTCATAAGACAGGCGAAGTTCACGATGGCGAAGCCACGACGGACTTCATGGACCAGGAGCAAGAGCGCGGTATTACGATTCAGTCGGCCGCGACGAGTTGTGAATGGGACGGCCACCGAATGAACATCATCGACACCCCCGGACACGTTGATTTCACGATCGAAGTTTATCGTTCGCTGAAAGTGCTTGACGGCGGCGTGGGCGTGTTCTGTGGTTCCGGTGGTGTAGAGCCGCAGTCCGAGACGAACTGGCGCTACGCCAACGAGTCCAAAGTGGCACGCATCATCTTCGTCAACAAGCTGGACCGCATTGGCGCGGATTTCTACAGCGTTGTGAAGCAGATTGAGGACGTGCTGGCCGCGAATCCGCTGGTCATGGTGCTGCCGATCGGTGTGGAAGACAATTTCGTTGGAATCGTCGATCTCCTGACCCGCAAAGCATGGGTCTG
Organism: Chromatiales bacterium; assembly: GCA_024679535.1. Classification (GTDB taxonomy): domain Bacteria; phylum Pseudomonadota; class Gammaproteobacteria; order Steroidobacterales; family Woeseiaceae; genus UBA1847. The sequence goes on along the minus strand of JAIBDF010000001.1, from coordinate 139,344 downwards.
GTCAGATCCAAATGACCCGTCGTCGTACGAAATCAAAGACGTGCCTGAGGACATGCAGGACAAGGTCGAAGAATGGCGTGAGAAGCTCATTGAGACGGCTGTTGAGCAGGATGACGATTTACTCGAGCAGTACCTCGAAGGCAATGAACCCTCGGTCGACGACATTAAGAAATGCGTTCGCAAGGGTACGATTGCTTTGGACTTCTTCCCGACCTACTGTGGTTCCGCCTTTAAAAACAAAGGTGTACAGAATGTTCTTAATGCAGTGGTTGACTTCCTGCCGAATCCGACAGAGGTCAAGCCGCAGCCGGAGATGGACATCGACGGTAACGAATCGGGCAAGGTTGCCACGGTGGATCCAGAAAAACCGTTGCGTGCGCTGGCGTTCAAGATCATGGACGATCGTTACGGCGCCCTGACCTTCACACGTATCTACTCAGGTACCTTGCGCAAGGGCGACAGTGTCCTGAATACGTTCACAGGCAAGACCGAGCGCATCGGGCGTATCGTCGAGATGCATGCCGATTCGCGCGAGGAACTCGAGATGGCCCAGGCCGGCGACATCGTCGCCCTCCTCGGCATGAAAAACACGCGCACGGGCCATACGCTGGCGGACCCAAAGAATCCGGCAACGCTCGAACCGATGGTCTTCCCGGATCCTGTGATCTCGGTCGCCATTTCACCGAAGGACAAGGCCGGTACCGAGAAGATGGGCGTCGCGCTGAACAAGATGGTTCAGGAAGACCCCTCCTTCCAGGTTGCGACCGACGAGGATTCTGGCGAAACGCTAATCAAGGGAATGGGTGAGCTGCATCTCGACATCAAGGTCGACATTCTGCGTCGCACGCATAACGTGGACGTAGAGATGGGTAAACCGCAGGTTGCGTACCGTGAAACGATTACGCAGATGATCGAAGACTCGTACACCCACAAGAAACAGTCGGGTGGTTCAGGCCAGTACGGCAAAATCGAATACCAGATCGAGCCGGCAGAGAAAAACGTCGGCTACGAGTTTGAGTCACAGGTTACCGGTGGCAGCGTTCCGCGGGAGTACTGGGGCGCTATCGAGAAGGCATTCGCGAGCTGCATGAGTGAAGGCACGTTGGCCGGTTATCCGCTGCTCGACGTCAAGTTTACGCTGCTAGATGGTGGATTCCATGCCGTCGACTCATCTGCACTTGCGTTCGAGATCGCTACCAAGGCGGCGTATCGTCAATCGATACCGAAAGCCGGCGTGCAGCTGCTTGAGCCGATTATGAAGGTTGATGTATTCACCCCTGACGACAATGTTGGTGACGTTATCGGCGACCTTAACCGTCGTCGTGGCATGATCAAGTCACAGGATGCGGGCGCCACGGGCGTGCGCGTTAAGGCGGATGCTCCGCTGGCCGAGATGTTCGGTTACATCGGTCACCTGCGCACATTGACCTCCGGTCGTGGCCAGTTCTCAATGGAGTTCTCGCACTACGCACCATGCCCGACCAACGTGGCTGAAGAAGTCATCAAGGAAGTGCAGGAGCGCAAAGCCAACAAGTAAGCGGAGCCTCGCGCCCGACCAGCCCTCGCAAGCTATGTTTGCGAGGGCTTTCTTCTGCCTGCCGAAACCGCGTCGTAACTGAACAATGCGACGGCCATCCAGATAAAGCTGAAGCACACTATGTGGGCGGCACTCAGTGTTTCACCATAGTAAAGACCGGTGAAAAATTGCAGCGTCGGCGCGAGGAATTGCATAAAACCGATCGTTGTCAGCGTCAGGCGCTTCGCAGACAGCGCAAACAGCAACAGCGGCATTACCGTGATCGGCCCGCCCATCATAAGGAGGAACGACTGGTTGGAATCACCGGCAGCGAACGATGCATCGCCGGTCAGCAAAAGAATGCCTAGCCAGGCGGCTGCAAACGGGAAAAGCAGTGAGGTCTCGATAAACAAACCCGGCATGGCACCGATCGCCACCTGCTTGCGAATCACCCCATAAGCTGTAAATAACGAGGCCAGTGACAGCGCCACCCAGGGAAACACTCCACCACTGATCGTCAGATAGCTGACGCCAATAAATGCCATAACAACCGCAATAATCTGAGCTCTGCGCAGGCGCTCGCCCAACAGGACCACCCCCACGGCGACATAGATCAGCGGATTGATGTAATAGCCGAGACTCGCTTCGAAGATACGTTCGTTTTGCACCGCCCAGATATAGATGAGCCAGTTGATGGAGATGCACAATGCGGCGAGCGTAAGCCACGCGAGCACGGAACGATCCACAAAGGCAGCGCGCACCTCTGGCCACTGCCGCCGCGCGAAGATCATAAGTGCGCCAAACGGAACCGCCCAGATTACTCGATGCACGAGTACTTCCGTCGGAGCAACCGCCTCGATCCATTTGAAATAAACCGGAAAGACGCCCCACAGCGAGTAGGCGATCAGACCAAACAAGACGCCGGAGCGAATCTCGGCGTCGGTGTGCCCGGCGGCTGGCGTCATGCGCTCGTTTTATCCGAAGCCGATCGTCCAAAAAGCCAGGCCTTGAAATTACGCATCCAGGCGAAGCCATCTTCCTGAAGCAGGTAAAGACACGGCACGAGGAACAGCGTAATGACCGTCGCGAATACGATGCCGTAACCAATCGATATTGCCGTTGGAATAATGGCCTGCGCCTGTGGGTCCGTCTCCAGCATTATAGGAATCAGGCCGGCCGCTGTTGTAAACGATGTGAGCACAATTGCGCGGAACCGGGCCGCACCGGATTCAATAACGGCGTCACGTATCGCGATTCCTCTAAGCCGTGCCTTGTTCATGAAATCGACGAGTATCAGGCTGTCGTTAACCACCACGCCTGCAAGTGCAATCAACCCGAACATGGAGAACATACTGATCGGGCGACCCATGATGATGTGACCGACAACAGCGCCAATGGCGCCGAAGGGAATGACGGACATGATAATGAGCGGCTGTGAGTACGAATGCAGAGGAATCGCGATCAGCGCGAAAATCAGAAACAGCGCGGCCAGTGCTGCAATTTGAATCTTGCGGATGAAATCAACCTGGTCCTGGCTCGAACCCTCAAGACCATATTTAACCCCAGGGTAGCGTGACAGTAACCCGGGAATAAACTCGCTCGTCATTTCACGAATCACCTGGCCCGGCTCAACGATGTCGGAGTTGATATCGGCTGATACGGTTACCGTCCTGGAACGGTCGAGCCTCTGAATTCTGGAATAGCCCTGACCGAATGACACCTCGGCTACGGACGCAAATGGAACTTCGTCTCCTTCCGGAGTGCGAATGCGCATATTCTCGAGATCGGCAATAGAGCGCCGTTCCTCCATCGGGTAGCGCACCATGACTCTCAGCTCATCCTTGCCACGCTGGATGCGCTGTGCCTCCTCGCCATAGAAAGCCTGGCGGACTTGCCGGCCAAGCGAGGACATCGTGAGCCCAAGCGCCTCGGCCTCGGGTTTGATTTTAAGTTTGATCTCTTCGGTGCCGGACGTCGCCGAGTTGACGATGTCAAAAATACCCTCGTAGTTCTGCAGTTCTGCAGCGAGCTCCGCTGCGGCCGCCTCCAGCATGTTCATGTTGTTGCCATCCAGCCGGAAACTCAACGGAGCGCCGCCGCCGATGTGTCCGGTTCCCATGAACTTCAGTTCCTTCACCCCTGCAATCTCGCCAACCCGCTCACGCCAAAGTTCTGTGACGTCAGTCATTTCGTACGGGCGCGCCTCGTCAGAGGGCAGTTCGACGAACGCGGTCATGCTCGTATCGCTCGGCGTCCACATACCGATATGCTGCATGACAGGCAGCGAGTCAGGATGCTCGCGCACATATTCGTCGTTCAAATCAAGCAGGGCCTGCTGAATTGTCGTTGCGGCCTTGTCACGAGCCGCCGGGGGTGTACCAGCGTGCATTTCCATCCTGACCTGGATGAAGTCCGATGCGAAGTCCGGGAAGACCACCACACGCGCGATACCGCTGGTCATCAGCCCGATAGTGAGAATCAGAATCGCCGTGAAGACCGTTACCGTAAGCCCGCGATTATCTACCGCGCGTTCCAGCCATGGCTTGTAAACGTCGTGAATCAGCCTGTGTAAACCATGCTGCACATGCCGCTGAATCTTCAGGAAGAAACGCGGTATCCGTTCCATAAAACGAATTTCGCGCTGCGGATTAAACAGGTCTTCTTCATCGATGGCAGGAATATTGGCCTGCACCAGATGTGACGGCAGAATCAGTTTTGATTCCACCAGTGAAAACGCGAGACACAGGATGACGACAAACGCCATGGCCTCAAAGAACGGGCCGACAACGCCACCAATGAACATCATTGGTGCAAACGCCGCAATTGTCGTCAGAACGCCAAACGTCGCGGGGACCGCGACTCGATGCGCGCCCTGAATTACATTGTCGAGCGTGTGCCCGTCAGCGCGTATCTTCGTATACGCACTCTCACCGATAATGATTGCATCATCGACAACAATACCCAGCACGATAATAAAGCCGAAGAGACTCATCGTATTGATCGACACAGGCCAGGTCGGCATGAGCCACAAGGCCCCAAGGAACGACACTGGCAGGCCCACGATCACCCAAAACGCGACCTTCATACGCAGGAAGAGTGACAGGACAATAAAAACCAGAATGGCTCCGGAGACCATATTGCCTAACATGCGATCAAGACTGCCCTGCAGGTACTTCGGTAAATCGATCCAGGTATCGAGATGAACGCCGTCCGGCAATAATGCACGCTTGTTAGCGACGTACTCTTTGACAACGCGCGCCGTCTCGATTTCGTTCTGGTTTGACCCGGCCACAACCTGCAATGTCGAGTTGGGCTCGCCGTTGAAGCGACTGAAGCGGTCGCTCTCAACGAATCCGTCTTCGATATTGGCAATATCACCGAGCGTCAGGCGAGTGCCATCAGCAAACGTTCGCAAAACGATCTGGCCGAATTCGCTGCCTGTATAGACCTGCCCTTTCGTCCGCAACAGGATGTCACCACCATCCGACTTGATCGTGCCACCGGGCATGTCAACGGCCGAGCTCCTGATCGCCGACGAAATCTCGCTCATTGTCAGCCCGTACTGGCGCAGCGTTTGTTCGGATACCTCAACGCTGATTTCGTATGGCGTGTCGCCATGGTAGATAACGTTATTGACCTCCGGCATGCGCAACAATTCGTTACGAATTTCGTTACCAAGCGATTTGCGCCCAAAACGATTGAGGTCACCATGCAGCGCGACCATGATGACGGGCCTGTTACGTTCCTGTTTGTAGATTATCGGTTTTTCGGTGAGCGCCGGAAACGTCGAGATCGCATCGATACGAGTTTTCACGTCACTTAGTAGTTGGTTGAGATCGGCGTCTGCGTATACGTCAAGAGTTACATTCCCGGAACCCTCAACCGCGCTCGAGCGAATTTTCTTGATGCCGACAAGGTCCTGGATGGCCTCTTCGATCTTCAGGATGACGCCCTCCTCCACTTCCTGCGGCGCCGCACCCAGGTATGGCACCCGAACCTGGATCAGGTTGAATTCAAGATTCGGATTCGTTTCCTTGCGAATCGTGCCGACCGTGATCAAACCGCCGACAATAATCATGATCATCAACAGGTTGGCCGCGACATGATTTGCAGCAAACCACGCGATAATGCCTTTTTCCTTGGTGATTCCAGGTCCACGCATGAGCTAGTCTCCGCTTGCCTGGGTTCTGACAGACATGCCGCCTATGGGCGATTCCAGGGCGGTGAGGACGATACGTTCGCCCGCTGCGGCTCCGCCACGGACATACAAATAATTCGCGTCAGATCGAGCAATATCGACAGACCTGATAAGGAGCTTATTGTCATCGTCCACAAAGACAACCTGATCGGAACCACGCACAACCGAGCGTGGAATCCTGACGACATCTTCAGCGAGTGTGCCTTCGATCGAGGCCTGCACAAATGTGCCAACCGGCAGCTCATTACCATCGCTGCGCCTGCGATACGGGTCCTCAATTCGTGCGACCGCATAGGTCACACGACTTTTTTCGTCGACAACGCCTTCTGTTCGGACAATCGTGGCCTGCCATTGCGCTATACGACCCTTCTGGACGGCCGACAATCGGACCGAAGGCCCCTTTATGGCCTCTGCTGACGACGCAGCCCGCGTAGTCGGCAGGTCGACAAAAGCAAGATCAGTATCGGTCAACGGCAAACGAACTTCCGCGTAATCGGTGGAGAACACCGTACCCAAACGCGCGCCTGGGCTGACGAACTGTCCCAGGTCCGCTTCTTTCGCCCGAACAATGCCAGCATAAGGCAGTCGAATATCGGTGCGCTCGAGGTTGCGGCGGGCCCTGACGAGGTCCGCTTCAGCCGTCGCAAGTGCCGCCGCCGCCGATGCGAGCTCGGCCTCCGCGCGATAACCCTGGCTGCGAAGCTGTTTGGCACCGTCGAATTCGATCTGACGCTGCTTGACCAGGGCCGTGGCTTGCTTGACCGCGACGTCGTAGTTCGTCGGATCAATCCTCATCAGGACCTCGTTTTTGTCGAAGACACCGCCAGCGACGAATTTCGGCGAGATGGAAGTAATCGTTCCGGACACTTCTGCACTCAAAATTGTCTCGGTTCCGGGCCAGACGGTCCCCTGACTGCGAATCTCGAACTTCGTATTCATCGACTCGAGCACCTGAATTTCCACCAGCGGATCCAGCTCGATGCGCTCTTTCTTGGGCGGCTCCGGGCGCATGATGGTCATGGCAATAACACCCGCGACGGCTGTCCCGAGTATCCCAAAAATCAATAGCTTACGCATTTTTCGTGTCTTCCCTATGCGTTCTTATTACGGCGCTGGCGATGCCGTATTCTGAACGCTTTTGACCGTGAATTCAGGGCTTTATTCGATTGGATGCTGTCAACGTCAGGCAGTGCTGCGCCCCGTCGAGGAGCCAAATTTGTGACATAACTCCATGAAATTGAGCGCCGCACCCCACAAACTGACCGTCTGATAAGGCCGTGACTGGAATACGGCCTGAATTTAGCCGACCGGATCGATATGTACGAACAACACTTTGGACTAAACAAGCGCCCTTTCCCGGCCAACGCCACTGGCACCAATGTGTTCGTGGGACCGCAAACTGCGAATACGCTGGCCGCCCTCATGAAGGGACTCGCCTTGCAGGACGCGGTTGTCGCCGTATCCGGCCCAACCGGATCCGGCAAGACCACCGTGGTCGCCAAAGCCCTGAATGCGTTGTCTGGCAGCCACAAGATAGTGCGTATTGGCCGTATTCACCTTCAGGGTACGGACGCACTGGAATTCCTGCTCGAAGAGCTTGGCGTTGCTGAGCCCCCGAAAGGCCCAATTCGTCAATTCGCGGCTCTGCGGCAGCAACTCCGACAGCTTGAGACGGAGAATACGCGCCTGGTCGTCGTGGTCGAAGATGCGTTGCGGGCCGGCGCTGAGACACTCGCTGAACTTGAGGCCCTGACCGCGGCAGATGCCGGGGAGTCAGGCGGTGCGGCGATGATCCTTATGGGCGACGAGCGTCTGGCGACATTCTGCAAGGACCCGCAGCTCAAACGCCTGGACCAACGTTCTCGGCAGCAGCTCACTATCGCACCGCTCAGTGCCGCTGAACTGCGGGGCTATCTGATGCACTGCTTCCGTCTCGCCGGCGCGAATTTCGATCTCATCTTCGATAATCGCTGCGCCGCCCTCGTACATCAGCTGAGCGGCGGTATTCCCCGCGACGCCAATAACATCGTCGAGGCGGCGCTCACGGCTGCCGCTGCAGAGGGTATCCAGAAGGTGGAGGCAACTTACGTTGTCGAGGTCGCGAGAAACGAATTTGGACTTGAGGCTGACAATTTCGAGGCCGCGCCTGTTATTGCCACAGCTGCGCCAGAACCCGATCCAGCACCCGCACAGATTCTCAAAGCTGAGCCTGCCCCTGAGCCGGTTATCGTATTTTCGGACGAGGCACCGCACGAGTCCCCGCCACTCATGGATGACATTCCGCAATTAATTCAGGACACCCTGCCGAATCTGGAAATACTGGCCCCTGAGTTCGAGACTGCAGAGGTCGCGGCTGATCCGGAAGAAATCATCCCGGAGCTTCACTGCGAGACCATACCGGGACTGGACAACCTGCCAGACCTGAAGGATTTGCAGCCCGTTGCCGATAGTGCGGCTCGACCCGAATCGGAGCCTCAGACCGTACCTGAGCCTCAGCCAGCGCCGGTTCTGGTGGCTGACCCGCAACCCAGGCCTGAGCCCGAGGTTCTGCCCACCCTCGACGACGTTGCTGAAGACACCCCTGAATGGGACCGCGATCCAACGCTCGCAGAGCTTAGACCTGATCTTGATGCGCTGGAAAAAGCCATGGCTTTCGCGCACGGCGACACGGACGAAAAGCCGGCGCCCGAGCCCGAAGCTCGTGCTGTTTCGACCCCACCTGCACCAAAGGTCGAAGATAATATTGATGAGATTCCCGAGATTACACTCGACAACGCTATCCAGGCACGCATCGAAGATCATCTGATTGACGAACCGGGCCAGGTCAGTGCCACATCGCCTGATCCGTCATCGGCAAGCCCGACTGACAAGGGCGTTCCCGAAGTTCGAATCGCCCCGCAGAAAGCCACGAAGGCGGACGCTGAAATCGAGAAGATTGCTGCCGAACTGGCAAGGGCCAAGACTATCGAAGACGTGGACGACAAACTTGCTGAAACGTTGTTTGGCGAAGAGATAAACCTCATCGCCTCGCAGGTTGTCGCGGCTGGCGCCGCGGGCGAACCAGCAAATGACGGAGAGCTCGCCCTGTTTGATACCGCTGCAGCTAACATGGCACAGTCCGCGGGCACACCGCATGCATCAACAGTTGCCAGCGAGGAACCCGCACTCGAAGTTTTGCTGGAGACACGCGAGCGCGGCGGTGAAGCCGGACTGGACCTTTCGGCGTCACAGCGGCTAAAAACCGTACAGGCGCTGAATGCGGTCCTGCATCCCTCGTTGCATGCACCGGAAAATGTGCCGCCAATCAACGGAACAAACGGCTCCACCGGGCCAGCGGAGGCGCCGCAGCCCATTGAGGATCAAATCGACATATCGATGACCCAGACCCTCAAAGCCCTGAATATTCGTCCTCCAATTTCGGATCGCGACGGACCTGGTGCGCTGGACGACGATGATGAGCCACAAAAAAACGGGGGTTTTTTCAGCCGCTTCAAGCGTTCGTGAGGTACTCTCACAGGTATGAAAAGACTGCACTCGGGAATGGACGCTTGGCGATATATCGTCCGGTCTAATCAGGACAGCCACTCCGTTGAAACCTACCTGCCCCTCATCCTGAGCGCTGCCGGTGCAATCGGCGTATTGCCGTTTGCGGTCAAACGCCTTATGCAGCAGGAGTGGGCTGCTGCGACTATCGACATAATCATCGTCACCGGTTTTATTGCACTTGGAACGTATGTTTATCGCACACGACGTGTGCGGGCCGCGAGTATTGCTATCGCCTTCATCTGCGTCGCCGGTGTTATCTCGACCGTGCACGTCAATGGACCTGTCCAGATCTACTGGATATTCCCAGCCCTCATGGCCGTGTTTTACCTGATTCAACCTCAGGAAGCGGTATTCGCCGCAGTGGTAACAATTGCGGCGCTGTTTCCTGCGGTTTTGCCGGTAAGCAATTCGCATGAGACTGGTACTATCTTCGTCACCATCCTTGTAACCAGCGCCTTTGCATTCGCTTTTTCAATGGTAACAAGCCGACAACGAGAGCAGTTACTGGTCCTGGCAACGAAAGACCCGCTGACCGGCGCGGGCAATCGTCGTGCGCTCGACGCAAAGCTCTCCGACGTGGTAAACGCCCACCTGCGCTCTGGAACTGACGCGTCGCTCGTGCTGATCGACCTTGATCATTTCAAAAAGGTAAATGATGTTCACGGACATGCCGTTGGCGACCAGATCCTCAAACGCGTTTCCAAAATCATAGACCTGCGTATACGCGTGACGGACAGCTTGTACCGCATAGGCGGTGAGGAATTTGTCGTCGTCCTCGATGGGGCTGACCTGAGCCGGGCCGCACACCTCGCGGAACAACTTCGGACGCTGGTCTATGCGAACGAACTCGTCCCGGATCACGCGGTCACGATTTCCCTGGGCGTTGCCGAACTCAAGAAAGGTGAAAACGGCAACGACTGGCTGCACCGTGCCGACGAGGCATTGTATCGGGCCAAGAATGCTGGTCGAAACTCGACCAGCATCTCGGACTAAACGGGCGCCCTATTCCTCCAGCGCCTCAAGCGCTTCCAAACGGGCCGCTTCAAACTCATCACCCGGATTCCAGGTCGGTTTCTCATCGGCGTTCGCAATTGCGAGCCCCGTCCAAAAGCCCAGCAGCGCATCGTCGACCATGCCGTCAAACGTCCACGCAGGACTGTACTCGTCCGTGGGCTGATGGTAATTCACCTCGGTGTAATGTTCCTGTTGCTCACGGCCCCACTCCGGCGGTCGATCCACAAAATCCGTGCCGGTATCGAGGTACATGGCGGGCACGCCGATCTTGGCGAAGCTGAACTGATCGGAACGATAGAAATATCCCTTGTCCGAAAACTGGTCAGGCTTTACGACGCGACCCTGCTCTTCGGCTATCAGGGTGACGATTTCATCAACCGTTGACTTGCCAAGACCCACGAACGTCACATCGTGCGTGTGGCCCCAGATATTGCCGCCATCATAGTTCAGGTTGGCTGCGATCTTGCCGGGCGCAAACGTGGGGTTCGTCGCATAGTACTCAGATCCCAACAGGCCCTGCTCTTCGGCACCTACCAGGTTGACGAGAATCGAACGCCGTGGCGGCACCGGCATCGCCTTGATTGCCTTCGCAATCGCCATGACCTGGGCAACGCCGGTCGCGTTGTCCATTGCACCGTTATAGATGGCGTCGCCGTCCTCATTCGGCGTGCCAATGCCGAGATGGTCATGGTGTGCCGTGTACACCACGACTTCGTCTTTGAGTTCAGGGTCGCTGCCGTGAATCAGGCCAAGTATGTTGGCCGATTGCACCGTCTGCACGTCCACGTTCATAGCAAGCGATGTAGTGACGCCCAGCGGTACCGGCTGAAAATCGCGGTTGTAGGCTGCCTCGCGGAGTTCATCGAGATCCTTCCCCGCCATGGCCACAAGTTCGCGCGCCGAGTCCTCGGTCACCCATGCGTTAATCTGGCTGCGCGGTTCGTCGCCGGCAGGCAGTTCGAACTGCACTCCGGTCCACGAGGTTTGTACGACCTGGAACGGGTAACCCGCCGACGGGGACGTGTGAATGATGATCGCACCGACCGCACCCTGGCGCGCTGCACTCAGGTATTTGTAGTCCCAGCGGCCGTACCAGAGTCGCGTTTCACCGGCGAACAATTCCGGATCCCAATCCGGGTCATTGTTCATCATTAGAAGCACCTTGCCTTTGAGGTCGACACCTTTGTAGTCATCCCAGTCGTATTCAGGCGCCTGGATGCCGTAGCCGACGAAGACAACCTCCGCGTCAATAATTTCAGCACGAGTTTCCTGCATCCCGCTCCCGACGATAAACTGGTCCCACTGTTTGAACGTCATCGATTTGCCGTGGCCGTCGAACGTCCAGGTGTCCGGCTGCGAGGCGTTTACACCGACGAGATCGAACACTTGCTCCCAACCACCATCCGCGGCGCCCGGCTCCAGGCCGAGTTCTTCCATGCGCTCCGCGAGGTAGTCGCGCGCCATCTTGTCTCCCTCGCTGCCCGGGCCGCGCCCCTCGTAGCGATCATCGCTGATCTCAACGACGATGCCGCGCATGTAGTCACCCGTGATCTCCTTCGATGCCTGCTCGGCCATCGGGTTACCGCCGGCCGCCTCGACAATGACCGCCGAAGTAGACCCAGCCGTCTCGACCACAGCGTTTTCCTGCGGCATTTCATCTGCTGTGCAGGCCACGAGGCCGATACTCAGCGATGCAACAAAAGATAATCGGATATGTTTCACAGTTAGTCTCCCGGGCAATCGCCCGCCAAGTTGATTGTCAAGAAAATTAGTCGTGGCGAGCCACGCACACCAGGCAGCGGCCAACGGTTCACCTATCGCTAGTCGCGTCGGATGACGAAAACTTCGTAACGCCCACTGGGGCCAATGAACCAGGACGCAATGGTGCTGGAAATACTCACAACGATAGCGCCAAAAACAGCCGCCCAGAAGCCCGACACGGTAAAGTTATCGAGAAACGCGGCGACCAGCCCGAACATCGCGGCATTCAGCACCAGCAGGAACAGACCGAGCGTGATGATGGTCAGCGGCAACGTCATCAGGAAGGCAATCGGCCTGACCAGCGCATTGACCAGGCCCAGCAACAGTGCCGCCAGAACAAACGTACCGGTGCCCTCGATTGAAACGCCCGGAATGATGCGCGCCGCCAGGAACAGGCCGAGCATCGCGATAAGTGTACGAAGAAGAATTCCCTGCATTCGGACATTATACTCAAATTGCAGCGTTTCTCCGGTCTGCTAGAATCCACCCCGTTCGCGCCCGTAGCTCAGTCGGATAGAGCACCAGATTCCTAATCTGGGGGTCAGAGGTTCGAATCCTCTCGGGCGCGCCATACTTATTCGGTGACCGTTCTCGCCATGCGCCGCGCAAAGTAGTAAATGCGCTGCAGTTTTTCAGTAATATCCATCTCGACCGTATAGGCCTCAATCCGATGCGGTTCGTTGGCGACCAGGCGTTGCGCTTCATGGGCCGACGCCGAGTTGGCAATACGCGTAATCTCCCTCTTCATACCCGTCACCGACTGCGCCACGTCATAGTCGTCATCGCCCACCGCGCGAATAGCCGCGCCGACGGCGTCAAGAACGACCTGATGGAATTCGCTGAGCATCACCTGCGTCGGCGGACTGATCGCCACCCCCTTGCCGATGCGCTGCCTGCCCAACTCGACCAGGTTCATCTCCACGACGTCGCCAATGTTTTCGAGATCATTGGCCGCGTCCATAAGATGCATGAGTTCCACGGTCTGTTTTTCAGTGAGCTCCGCCTGACTGATCCTGCCCAGATAGATGACGATCTCAGCATGCAAAAAGTCGACACGCTCGTCGTTCGACCTGACTGCCTCGAGAGCCATTGCGTTGCCATGCAGTATGGCCGGCATGATGTCTGAAACCATTTTGACGACGTGCGTACCCATGTGCTTAATCTCGCGACGCACCAGGTCGAGGGCGATCGATGGGGTAGAAAGCACGTCAGTGTCGAGGTATTTGGCTGATACCGTGCTCTCCACATCCATCGGATGGTCCGGAATCATCCATTCAATAAAACGTGCAATCACGGTCGTAAACCAAATGAAGATAAAGGTGTTTGCCACGTTGAACAGCGTGTGCGCATTTGCTATTTGACGCGGTGCCTCTGCAGCCAGTTTTTGTGCGCCATAGAGATTATTGTGGGTCGGCGAGATTGCCGTAACGAATTCGGCCAGCTGATCGATGAACGCAATCCAGAGAAGAACGCCGGCGATGTTGAAGAACACATGCGTTACGGCCGCACGCAAAGCCTCGCGAGGCTTGCCGATCGCTGCGAGCAGAGCCGTTACGCAGGTACCGACATTCGCCCCGAACGCCAGTGCGATACCAGCGGGCAATGTTATGAAGCCCTGCCCGGCCAGGACAATCACAATGGCGGTTGTCGCCGACGAGGATTGAATCAGCGCGGTGAAAGCCGCCGCCACCAGAATACCGATAAGCGGGTTTTCCATGCTGATCATCAAATCGAGGAACGGCTGGTAGGTCCGCAATGGCTGCATCGCCTCACTCATGATACTCATGCCGAAGAACACGAGGCCGAGACCCATGACGATGCCACCGTAGTGTCGAAGGTTGCTCTTCTTACTGAAAAACAGGAAGCCGAAACCAACCGCAATCATCAACATCGCGGCTTTCGTGATCTTGAACGCAACAATCTGCGCGGTCACGGTCGTGCCGATATTGGCGCCCATGATCACGCCGATCGACTGGGCGAACGACATGAGTCCGGCAGTCGTGAACCCCACAACCAGGACCGTGGTGACTGACGAAGACTGAATAATTGCCGTTACGAATGCGCCTGTCAGGGCGCCCATGTACCGATTCGACGTCAGTCGGGAAAGTACCGCGCGCATCCGTTCGCCGGCGACGACCTTAAGGCTGTCCGTCATTTGTTCGATGCCAAACAGAAACAACGCAAGGCCGCCAAACAACTGTATAGCCATCTGCCCTATAGCGGAGGGCACGAATTCGTTACTGGCGCCAAAAGCCGGAGCGATACTCGCGAGACAGGCAATCAGTAGCAGAAAAGGCCGCATAAGTCGCTGGTGCTACTCGTTTGGGTCTCGTTTCTTGACAATCGTCACGGGCACCGGACACAGCTGGACGATCTGTGCCGCTTTCGACCCGATCACCAGGTGCTTGAGCCCGGTGCGTCCCTGGCTCCCCATCACCACCATCATCGGATCGAGATAGTCCACAATTTCCAGAATACGGGTAACAGGCAGGCCCGAAACCATCAGGCGGTCTGCTTCTCGCAATGGCTCATTTTGCGGGTCGTTTTCACTGGCTCGATTCATGAACTGATCAAACGCTTCGGCTGCCATATCCTGAATTCGCGTAACCCGTTTCTTCTTGATCAGCTTCGCGTAGTAACCCGGCATCTCGCCCGGATCGTGCACGACATGCAGCACCACAAGGGAAGCGCTCATCGCCTGTGCGTATTCAGATGCTTTAACTAAAGCGGCTTCTGAATGCTCGGAAAAGTCCACCGGAACGAGAATAATGCCGCCGTCCGCCGCGTGACGAGTCGCCTCCGCACGCTTGCGAACTTCCTTGCTCGAATCAGCCAGAAGCGCCACCTGATTCCCCATGCCACGACTCCTCTTCAGCCCCCCACCAGTCTACCAGTGTGTACGATTGCCATTATCCGTAATACAACTTATGGTTGCGCCATGAACGAAGAGTCACCGATCAACTCAATGATCTCCCAGCATCGGCAACTGCTGCTGCGCATGATGCTCAGAATCACGGTTTACTACGTCATTCTCGGTTCCGCCCTCGCCCTTGCCGCTGCCGTGGCACCCGGGTTCGTCGACCAGCTACCACTCGGCGGGGTTGGCGAAATCGCAGACTTCGGTTCGTCAAATATTTACGACCTGGAAGAGGCGCTTCTCAGCGCCGACGATGAGCAAATCGAAGACATCGTGAGCGAGAATACTCGCGCTCGCCTCGCGCGCGGCCCCGCGTGGTTACTGGAGGCGATGTCGCTGATTTATGCCATGACGTCGACGCTGTTGTTGATGCTTCCCGTGTCATGGGTGTACCGGGCAATCCATGATGGTAGCGTCTACGATCATTCAATCGATACAACGACCCTCGTTCTTCCGGCCGTTGTCGCCGGCATAGTCACGGTGGTTCAACACAGTCTGGCACTGGCATTCAGCCTTGCGGGTATCGTTGCTGGTGTGCGGTTCCGACGAGCGCTGAGCGACACGTTCGACACGCTGTTCATCCTCGCGTCGATCGGCGTGGGCATTTCTGCCGGCGTTAAGTCGATAGAGATCGCCGTTGTGATCACTGTCTTCTTCAATTACGCATCGCTTGGTGTTTGTACGTTTGGAGACGGCCTCCTCGAGTCACAATACGAGGCCCGCAGCAAGATTCGGCGCAAGAGCGCCAAGGCGGCAAAGGCCAGGGAAAAAGAGGCACGCGACGACCCAATTCGCCCTATGTCGGAACTTTAGCCGCCGCATCTTCTGCAGACATCATCTCTTCGAGATGTTCGCGCCCGCGACAGCGATCCAGCACCAATTTCTTGAGATGCCCCTCGTCCTCGAGAATGGCGAAATAGTTTTTTATGTAGTTCAGCGTGCGGTTTCTTGACGTCCGACTGAGCTCTGGCATGTCCCTGTACATCGCCATGATTTCGTCCTTCTTGGACAGCATGTGCGCGAGCGCCTCGTCCATCACTGCGGGCGGTTGACAGAGCCCGCGATAGAACCGTGTCCGAACCTGACGAATAGGGAGGTGTTCGGGTGGCGCAGCATAGCGCGCATTCACAAGACCCGACATGTCGAAATCGTAGGGAATCGGAATACGCTTACCTGCCTCTTCCTCACGGACATACATCACGGTGTTGTGACAGCAGTATTCGCCCTCCGGCCCCTTTATGACTGAATAGTCGTGATTGGAAATGAGTAACTGAAACAACTCGACCTGTGCAGTTAACGGCTGGTCCAGTTCGTCAAACTGGTTTTCCTGGACATGCGCCCTGTCGAGACCAAGGCGCTTACCTATGTCTGCCTCATCTTCAATCACGAAGGCAAGGTCAGTCCAGGAGCGTAAGGATTCGTCGCTATCAACGTAGCTAAGGCGAATCAGACGCGTGCCGAAACTGTGGTCGGTCAGGATTTCGTAGGTCCGATAGGCCAGGTACTCGAGCAGCAGCTTTTGCTGCGACTCCAGGCCATGCTGGCAGGGTGCTACCAGCTTCAACTTATCCTGTCCTTTGAACAGCGTGCCCTTTACCTGCGACTTCCTGAAATTCAGGCGTAGCGGTGGCAGTTCGCAGTATTGCCGCCGAAAATTTCCGCGAATTCGAATAGATACATCGAGGCGTTGCGTCTCTCCCGATTCGTCAATATAGGTCCACTGTCCGGGATGATAAAGGCGCACTTCCGAGTTACGCTGTGCATAGGTCTGCGCAATCGGTGCGGTCAGCACGGCCTTCAGTACCGTGTGGTTCCGGAACAGTGGATCACGCTCGGACGCCCCGGCGTTCGCCGCCAGACCGAGACAACCCCACAGACCAATAAGTGGAAGATATTTCACCGGGATGACTTATACGGAATCGCCGGATAATTGTCATACGGACAAACCGAGTATTCAGTTCGGATCAGCCATAACTCCGTTTATGATGACGTTCTATGAAGATCGAGTGATAAGCCACGGTGGCGGAGGCTGCTGGCGAGACGATTGGCCAAATAATGGTCACGTACGAGTGCAGTGACCGGCGCAATGGCACTATCTGGTGGATACAGAGCGTCCATGTTCATCCGGACTGGCGGCGCAAAGGTGTATTCAGCGCACTCTATCGCCATGTAGAATCACTCGTGGCTGCGGAGCCGAGCGTTATCGGACTGCGGCTGTACGTCGAGCACAACAACAAGAAGGCGCAGCAGACCTATGAGGCACTTGGTATGACAAGACCGGGCTATCTCGTGATGGAAAGCCTGCTGGCCGGTAAATCAAAACACTCAAACGGAGAATACTGATGCTTGAAGTCGGATCGCGCGCGCCCGAGTTCGTCTTGACCAATGACGAAGGCGTCGAAATATCGCTGACGGACCTGTTGGCGGATGGCCCCCTGATCCTCTACTTCTATCCTGCCGATTTCACGCCGGGCTGTACCAAGGAGGCGTGTTCAATACGCGATATTCACAACGACATTCAGTCCGTCGGACTGCAGGTCGCCGGCATCAGTCCTCAGGATGAAGACAGCCACAGACGCTTTCGCGAAGAGCATAACCTGCCGTTTACCTTGCTCAGCGATCCGGAGAAAGTGGCGATCAGGATGTACGACGTCGACGGTCCATTCGGCGTCGGCGTGCGGCGAGTCACGTTTCTGATCACTCAGGACCGCGAGATCCAGGACGCGGTGATGGCTGACGTGCGCATCGGGCGTCATCAGGAGTTCATCGAAAAAGCGGTAAATCTGCGAGAAACCGCAAGTAAACGCACCGAAGGCTAGGCTTCGCCCTGCACCGTTACGACCACGCGCCGCTCATGCGGCGCGTAACGGTGTTCCCAAAGGTACACGCCCTGCCACGTGCCCAACGCACAGCGGCCCTCGCGAACGGGAATGTTCAGGTCGGATCCTGTCAGAACACTGCGGACGTGGGCTGCCATGTCATCAGGCCCCTCCGCCGTGTGCGTGAATTTCGGGTCGCCGTCAGGTACCTGGGCGGACATGAAGGCTTCCATGTCTCGCATCACACTGGGATCCGCATTCTCGCAAAGCATCAGCGATGCGCTCGTATGACAGATAAAAACGTGGCAAAGACCGGTCTGTATGCCCGAGGCTCGGACGGCGGACTGCACGTCGCGACTCAGGTCGTAAGTGCCTCGGCCCCGGGTAGCAAGCCGGACTTCGGATTGTGCGATCACGGCCTATACGGCTCGCCGTAACGCAGCCGTATCGTTTTGGTCTTCCCGAACCACGGAATCGAGACGATGTAGATATTGTCGTATTCGCTTTCGCCTATCTCCGGCACCTTCTTGCTGGCACCCATGTTGCCGATCAGTGCGGGCAACGTGTTGCTGTGGCCAACAACCAGGATGATCTTGCCCTTATGCGTACTGACAATATGCTCCATGATCGACTCGGTATCCGCGGCATCATAGGAGTTCAGGGGCAACCCGAGCGCATCAGCCAATGGCCGTGCTGTCTCCTCGGTGCGGCGGAAGGGTGTCGCATAGACAGCATCGATACCGGCGACAACATCGGCATCAAGCAGTTGCCGGGTCAGCTCAGCAACCCGGCGTCGACCGGCGGGACTTAGCCCGGGGTCACCCTCGGGTGTGGCCATCTTCTCCGCATGTCGCACGAAAATGACGGTAGTCGTGGCCTGCGACTCAAGAAACCACGCAAGGCCAAAGGCCAGCGCTGTATAGATGACAATAATCTGGATTCGCCGCCGTTTGCGGCGTTTGCGACGATCGATATCGGAAATGGGTTTTCGCATGGAATGCGACTTTACGAGTTTTTGTCGCCTTTGACCACGTGATATTCACCTTCGATCACGCCGCCCTTGGGCTCTTGCCGCGGTGGCTGCCCTGTCTCCTGCTTGCCAAGCCTGCGGTTGAACCACCATACGCGCAACGCGATGATCGCCCCGAGCACCAGGACGATGCTGCCAAGGACGACAAAAGCAAAGAAACCCAGCACGATGGACGCACCGATAGCCAACGTGCCAACAATGACAACGAGCGCATTCGCGATCGGGTTGCCCGCGGGAATGCCGCGATTAAGTGACGAATATTTCATTCTTTCCTTGTATAGAAGCCTTCAAACCATGTCGTCCAGGTCTCTCCACCGTCAGTCGACTGCTCAAAAAACTGTCGAACCCGGCCATCCGGCCATAACGTCCATAGCGCTCGAAACGGAATGGTAGTTTCATTGCCCATTGTGTGCAGCGTACCAGTAAGGCGCATGCCATCCTCTGTCATTCCACCACGAATATTGATCTGGCTGCCACCTTCAGCGTTCCAGATCTGCACCCACTCGCCGGTTATCTTGTCGACATAATTGATGCTTTGACCTGTTCCACCGGCTGTATTCTCCCAATGCTCAAGCAGCACACAGCCCCGCTCTTCTTTCGTAATCGAGTTCGTCCCGGCCAACTCGCCGCCTGAACCATGGACCACCCAGTCCCCGACCCAGAAATCGAACTCCTTAAACACCTCATCGTGCTCGCAGGGATACGCCGATCTCGACATCGTTGCGACGACCGCATCGTAGCGCTCATTGCCCTCCAGCGTACCCAGTATGGGGTCGTTCACGATGAATCCAACACCGGTAAACCCGTTAGCAAGAATCGACTCCAGCTCGGCTATCGCCTGATCATGGTCAGCCACCAGAATATGCAGGCGGGCGCGCTCGAGACTGATGCGAACCGGGAAGAACCCATGCTGTTCTGCCATCTTCAGCGCCTCATGCGCCGCCAGGTAATCGTTTGCCTCCCTGGCGGCCTGGGCCCTCTGGTACCAACCACTGCCGTCCGGCAGCGTTGGAGATATCGCCGTCACAGGAGCTGATAAAACCAATAATATTAATATTTTATAAGCTTTTCCTTGAACTGACATCACTATACTCATTGCCGGTGTCTGAGGCTTCAGACCATCGATACTGCAGCAGGTTCTAAAATCCGGCAAGCATTGACCCGAAAAGGTTGAATCGTTACCGCTCAGCTAGCACAATGCGCGGTCGCAACGCCGGAGAGGTGGCAGAGCGGTTGAATGCACTGGTCTTGAAAACCAGCATAGGTTTGTAGCCTATCGTGGGTTCGAATCCCACCCTCTCCGCCAGAAATTGAAAATGGGGCCCTTGTGGCCCCGTTTTTGATTTGCAGCAGTGGGTGATGGATGAGAACCCACTGGTTCGATAAAACGCGCCAGCATTTTAGACGCCGAAGGCGCCCGTCACCTGGAAACAAGGAACCTGATCATGCCCACTACCCTCGTTACCGGCTGCAATCGCGGCATCGGCCTGCAGCTCGTCACCCGACTCCATGCCCGTGGCGACACGGTCATCGGCGTCTGCCGTCACCCCAGTGACGAACTCAGTCAGCTCGGCATTCGCGTCATCGAAGGCATCGACGTCGCAGATGGTGACTCGGTGGCTGCCCTCAAAGCTGCGCTGGGCGACGAACCGATTGATACGCTGATCAATAACGCCGGTATTCTGCGACACGACGCGTTCGGGCAACTCGACTACGCCAGCATGCTGGAGCAGTACGAAGTGAATGCGTTGGGTCCGTTGCGGGTCACCGAGGCGCTGGCTGGTAATCTTGTCGAGGGTGCGAAGGTCGCGATAATCACGAGTCGAGTCGGCTCGATCGATGACAACGGATCGGGCGGCAACTGGGGTTATCGGGCGTCAAAAACTGCCGTCAACATGATCGGCACCAACCTGATGCACGAGCTGAAGCCACGCAAGATTGCTGTTGCCCTGCTGCACCCGGGCCTCGTTGCGACGGACATGACTGCCCAGCACGGAGTCTCCGCGCAGGAATCTGCAAATGGCCTGATTGCGCGCATCGATGAGCTGAATATGGAGAACTCAGGGGGGTTCTGGCATGCCGAAGGCTATGAACTTCCATGGTAATGACTTGATACCTGCAGATAAGTCACCAGATCCAAGGCTTAATTTTGCTAGAATCCACCGATTACTAAACGATTTGGAGTTGCTCGAATGCAAGACAATCTAAATACGATGGCGCCAGTTTCTGCCCTTGGGACCGAGGACAGAGCGTCGTTTATATGGAAGTGCTACGCCCACGTTGTAGGTGCAATCCTGGCGCTGGTCGCCATTGAGACCTACCTGTTCACGTCAGGCGCTGCTGCCCCGATCGCCAATGCCATGATGGGCAGCCCGATGATCGTGCTAATTGGCTTCATCGCCTTGAGCTGGGGCGCGGGCCACGTTGCGCATCGACTTGAATCCACGATGGCGCAGTACGCCGCATTTGGCGTCTTTGTATTCCTGTGGGCCGTCATGTTTGTGCCCATTCTTGCAATTGCGCTGATGATGGACGCAGAAAGCGGCGGCAACATGATCGAAAGTGCGGCGATTACCACGATTGTGGGCTGCGGCGCGCTGGTTGCCACCGTCATGATCACGCGCAAGGATTTCTCATTCCTGCGAGGTGTCCTGGTCTGGGGCTTCTTCATCGCCATCGGCCTGATTGCCGCAGCCTGGGCATTCGGCTGGAATCTCGGCACCTGGTTCTCAGTCGGCATGATCGGCTTTGCCGGCGTCGCTGTCCTGTACGACACGTCGAACATCATGCACCACTACCCGCAGGACAAATACGTCGCTGCATCGATGGCACTCTTCGCCTCGATTGCGATGATGTTCTTCTACATCCTGCGACTGTTCATGAGCCGCGACTGACACGCAACAAGCTGGACTATGAAAAAGGGGCCCTGCGGGCCCCTTTTTTTATTCAGGTATTGGCTGCCTCGATGCGCTTGAGGCCGCCCATATAGGGCAGCAACACGTCGGGAATTCGAATGCTGCCATCGGCGTCCTGGTAGTTCTCAATAACCGCGATAAGCGCCCTGCCCGCAGCGACACCCGAGCCATTGAGCGTATGAATCAGCTCGGGCTTTCCGGTATCGGGATTGCGGCGGCGTGCTTTCATCCGTCGCGCCTGGAAATCGTTGTAGTTGCTGCAGGACGAGATTTCCCGGTACTTGTCCTGGCCTGGCAGCCAAACCTCGATGTCGTAGGTCTTGGTCGAGCCAAATCCAATGTCGCCCGAGCACAGCGTAACTACCCGGTATGGCAGCTCCAGCTTCTGCAGAATCACCTCCGCATGACCCGTCAGTTCTTCAAGCGCCTGCATCGAGGCATCCGGCGCAACAAACTGCACGAGCTCAACTTTTTCAAACTGGTGCTGACGAATCATTCCGCGCGTGTCCCTGCCATGCGATCCCGCCTCCGAACGGAAGCAAGGCGTGTGCGCGACGTGTCGCACGGGCAGTTCATCAGCCGCAAATATCGTGTCGCGCGCAAGATTAGTCACCGGCACTTCCGCCGTTGGAATCAGGAAGAACGGTGCCTCCGCTTCGGATTCATTGGTCGTCTCCGTCGCCGTTTTGAACAGATCCGCTTCGAACTTCGGCAGCTGCCCCGTACCGACCAGCGCCTGGCTGCGCACCAGGTACGGCACATAAGCTTCGATGTAACCGTGTTCGCTCGTGTGGGTGTCCAGCATGAACTGGATCAACGCACGCTGCAGTCGGGCCAGTGGTCCGGTCATCACGGCGAAGCGAGCGCCGGAGATGCGGCTCGCCGCATCGAAATCCAGTTGTCCCAGGTTCTCCCCGAGCTCAATATGGTCGCGCGCGGTGAATCCGAGTTCGACCGGTTCGCCCCAGCGCCGTACCTCGATATTATCGTCCTCGCTGCTACCGGCCGGCACGTCATCCGCCAACAGATTCGGCAGGCCTAGCTCAATATCACTGAGCTCACCCTGCACAGCCTGTAAGGATGCGTCGCTGGCCTGAAGACGTTCACCGAGATCTTTGACCGCAGCGAGCAGAGGTTCGATGTCCTCACCCTGAGCCTTGGCCTTGCCGATGCTCTTGGCGCTCGTATTGCGCTCACTCTGAAGCTGCTCGGTCTCGACCTGCAGCGCCTTGCGACGCTCCTCGAGTGCGAGGTACCCGGCCGCATCGAATGCGAAGCCACGTCGGGCAAGGTTGGCGGCAACGTCGGCCGCTGAATTACGAAGTAGTTTGGGATCAATCATTGTCTTTTTGCTGCTTGTTTTTCGCGTGCACGACGCTCAATGTCCTCGAGTTTTTCCTTGATACGAATCTCGAGTCCGCGAGGCACGGGATGATAATACTTAACCGGGCTCATGTCGTCGGGAAAGTAAGATTCGCCGAGGGCCACGGCATCGTCCTCGTCGTGTGCGTAGCGGTAGCTGTCACCGTAACCGAGGTCCTTCATCAGGTTCGTGGGTGCATTACGCAGGTGCATCGGTACCTCAAGCGAGCCCTTTTCCCTCGCATCAGACATGGCCGCCTTAAACGCGGTGTACACCGCATTACTCTTCGGTGCACAGGCGAGATAAGCAACGGCATGACCAATTGCCAGCTCGCCCTCCGGAGAGCCGAGGCGTTCATAGACGCTCCATGCGTCCAGCGAAATCTGCAGACTGCGCGGATCGGCGTTGCCGATATCCTCCGAGGCAACCCGAACCAGTCGTCGCGCAATATAGAGCGGATCACAGCCACCATCGAGCATGCGCGCCAGCCAGTAAAGAGAGGCATCCGGATCGGTCCCGCGTATCGACTTGTGCAACGCCGAAATCTGGTCGTAAAAATACTCGCCCTGCTTGTCAAAACGTCGCCGGCTCCCCGAGGCGACTTCGGCCACAATCTCGGCGGAGATGACGCCGTCGATCGCGAGGTCTGCCGCAAGTTCGAGGAGATTCAGGGAACGCCGCGCGTCACCATCCGCTGCCGAGGCTATCGACCGCAGGGATTCGTCGGCGACGGTAAACGCACCGCCAAGCCCGCGTTCCGTATCGGCCAGCGCGCGCTGCAACACGGCCAGTAAATCATCCTCTGTCAGCGATTTGAGCACGTAAACGCGCGCCCTTGAGAGCAATGCGTTGTTCAGCTCGAACGACGGGTTTTCTGTCGTCGCGCCAATGAATGTCAGGGTGCCGTCCTCGACGTAGGGCAGGAATGCATCCTGTTGTGATTTGTTAAAACGATGGACCTCATCGAGGAACAGGACCGTGCCGCGATTGCTCATCTGCCGGTGCTGTTCCGCTTCGGCCACAGCAGCGCGAATGTCCTTGACGCCAGCCATAACGGCGGACAACGCAATGAAGTGTGAGTCGGTCGTAGCTGCAATCATACGAGCAAGGGTTGTCTTGCCCGTACCAGGCGGGCCCCAGAAGATCATCGAGTGCGCGCGGCCCTGTTCGATCGCGCGCACCAGTGGTTTACCGGCTTCGAGCAGGTGCCTTTGCCCGGAAAACTCAGCCAGCGTCGCCGGCCGCATACGATCCGCCAACGGCCGATCGCTGGCGGTCACAGTCTCAGTAGCAAATAGGTCGGTCAATGCGAATGTCGTCTCGAGAACCAGTCTTCAAAGCGCGGACCCCAGCCACCCAGGCCCGCAACCGCAATCGTGAGGCCGACGATTATACCGAGTGTATTTGCCATGATGTCGAGCCAGTCGGCCGTGCGGTAGCTGACCTGCAGCTGACAGAACTCAACCAGAAAGCCGAACAGCATCAGTCCAAGTGCAACCAGCCAGTAGCGGCGTTTCTCGACGATGCCGGAGAACCACACCGACAAGACGACAAAAGCAAGCCCGTGCAGCCACTTGTCAGCGTTCTGAATCCACAACAGGGCCTTGTCGCGATTATCAAAAAACCAGAACGCAGGTGACATCGCCGCGATCAGGCTAAAAACCAGGATCAGGACACTGACGACCCGCCACCAGCGGGCGTGCCTGAGCGGTAACATCAGGGAGACGTTTCTTCAGCGAGGACAGGCACGCCAACCAGGTCGGCGTCGTCAGGCACCGAAAACTCGAACCGCTCGGCGTCGATCGGTTCATTAGTTGTCACCTCGTAAAGCGATACCAGCGTTTTCTGGTCCAGGTTGTCGAAGAACACCATCCGGCTCAACTCACCCCCGATGAAACCGAGTTCCATACGTTCAAAGCCGCTTTTTGTATCTACCGGAATCATGCGGACCCACGTAGTCCCCTTTTCGACCATCGAACCATCGAAACGAAATTGCGCGATGGCCTCTTGATCGCCACCGAGCAGCAAAGCGGGCGTATTCGCCAGAGCCTGCGCCTGCGCCTTGACCGTCACTTGGGCCAGATCGACGTCGTAACTCCAGATATTGAGGCCGTCGGCAACAAGCCGTTGCTCGTAAGGTTCGGAGTACGCCCAGTGGAAACGCCCGGGCCGCTCAATCTCGAGCGTTCCGCTGGAGCGCTCGACAACCGCCCCGCCGGCGTCAAGCAGCGACTGCTCGAAGCGGCCCTGCAATGTGATGACATTGGTCACGAAATCGTTAACCAGTTTCTCGCCGACATCGTCAGTTCTCGCCTGCGCCAGCGCCGCCTCACCCGGCAGGCTGATCGCAAGTACTGCTAAGAGCACAATGGTAAGTTTGGTCACGCGCTAATCCTTGAGCTGTTGTACATCCGCCATCCATCGCACCTATTCTTCAGACGAACTTGCCGGGACGAGAATCTCGCGCGACCCATTCGGCTGCAGAGGCCCGACCATCCCGGCTGCTTCCATCGATTCAACCATCCGCGCCGCGCGGTTGTAACCGATCTTGAGACGCCGCTGGACGCCTGAGATCGACGCTTTGCGGGTTTCCATGACAACCTGCACGGCCTGATCGTAGAGCGGGTCCTCCTCCGCGTCTGCGCTGTCAGCCGACGGTTTGTCAATTCCAACCAGTCCTGGAGTTGGACCTGACGGGCCCTCAAGAATTTCATCAATATAGCGCGGCGATCCGGTTTTCTTCAGATGCCTGACCACGGCATGCACCTCGTTGTCGGCCACGAACGCCCCGTGTACACGCACCGGCAGCGACGTACCGGGCGGCAGGTACAGCATGTCGCCGTGGCCCAGCAGATTTTCGGCGCCCTGTTGGTCGAGAATCGTCCGCGAATCCACCCGTGCCGACACCTGGAACGCGATGCGTGTCGGCACGTTGGCCTTGATCAAACCTGTGATCACGTCGACGGAAGGCCGCTGTGTCGCGAGAATCATGTGTATGCCCGATGCGCGCGCTTTCTGTGCAAGCCTCGCAATCAGCTCTTCGACCTTCTTGCCCACGATCATCATCATGTCTGCCAACTCGTCGATCACGACGACAATGAAAGGCAGCGGTGTCAGCGTGGGATGCTCAATGGGTTTTTCTTCATCGAAGATCTCGGGCGGCCTGAAAATCGGATCCTTGAGCGGCTCACCCGCATCAATGGCTTCCCTGACCTTGCGGTTAAAGCCGCCAATGTTGCGCACGCCCAGCTTGGACATGAGGGCGTAACGCCGGTCCATCTCGGCCACACACCAGCGCAATGAGTTTGACGCTTCCTTCATGTCCGTTACGACCGGTGCCAGCAGGTGCGGAATGCCTTCGTAAACCGATAGTTCCAGCATCTTCGGGTCGATCATGATCAGGCGTACATTCTCGGGTTGTGTCTTATAGAGAATGCTGAGCACCATGGCATTGATACCAACCGACTTACCCGAACCGGTCGTGCCGGCGATCAGCAAATGCGGCATGCGAGCAAGATCCGCCACAACCGAATTGCCGCCAATGTCCTTGCCCAGTGCCAGCGTGAGCGGCGATGCCATGTCATCGTAGGCGCGCGACTTGAGAATCTCGCCGAGCGTCACGAGCTGCCGGTTCTCGTTCGGGATTTCCAGGCCGACGAATGACTTGCCGGGGATTACTTCGACAATGCGCACGCTGACGACGGACAGCGATCGCGCCAGGTCTTTTGACAGATTCGCAATCTGACTGACCTTCACGCCCGGCGCCGGATCAAGCTCGAAGCGCGTAATAACCGGTCCCGGTGAAACCGACTTCACCTCGACATCGATACCGAAGTCCTTGAGCTTGAGCTCTACCAACCGCGACATGGCCTCAAGCGAGTCCTTCGAATAGCCCTGTTTTTGCTCGGGCGGATTGTCGAGCAACGACAATGGCGGCAATTCGCCGGCCGTGGCCGGCTCGAACAACGGCACCTGGCGCTCTTTCTCTGCGCGTGCGCTCGGTTCGAGCGATGGCAATACCGGCTCGATTCGCGGTTTCGCGCGATTTGCCTTCAGTTTCTTCTCAACCTTGACGACATCCTGACGGGCTGCGGCCTGTTTGCGGCCTTCAGCGCGGTCCCGTAATTCGCCGAACTTGAGCAATGCTCTTTCATAACCGACCAGGCACCAATGCCCGATCTTGTCCATCACAACTATCCAGGAAATACCCAGGAACAGTGAAAGCGATGCCACCCACAAACAGAACAGCAAGGTGCTGGCCCCGAGTAGCTTCATAACGCCCTCAAGACTCTCGCCCACAACCTTGCCAAGGGCGCCGCCCGCTGAATTCGCAAACCCGGCCGAGGAAAAATGCAGCGTTGACAGCGCACAGCTGGTGATCAGCGTCGCCAGGAAGCCGCTCACCCGCAGCCCAAAATCGAGCTTGGTCAGTTCAACCTGGGTCTTCTGCTCCCGATACAGCATCCAGCCGAGGTAGAAGACCATGAGCGTAAACAGGTAGGCCGGCCGACCAAAGGCGCTGAACAGAAAATCAGCGGTATACGCGCCGACACGCCCCACCTCATTGCGCACCGTCTCATCGGTCGTGGCCTGATTGAACCCTGGATCCGCTGCATCGTAGGTAAAAAGCGCATACCAAAGAATCAGCGCAAGCGCGCCGAATACATACAGCGCACCCTCGCGCAATGACCGATGAACCTGCGATGACAATCGCGATTCCGGCTGCCTGGCTTTAGCGGCTCTTGCCATAAAGAATCTGTTTTCCCTACACTTGCCCAGCGACAGATCAAAAACGCACCGATCTGCATAAAGCTTGCCCGCACCACAAGCCCTTGAAAGTCGTCCTTGGGACCGCATTTCGGGGCTCTGCGCGGGCAGATCAGTGCAACGTCATATTACGGATAAATTATACATGAGTGACTCAAAACATTACCGGGTTCTGATACTGGGTTCCGGCCCGGCCGGCTACGCCGCTGCGGTCTATGCAGCACGCGCCAACCTGAAGCCGGTCATCATTACGGGTATCGAGCAGGGTGGCCAGCTGATGACGACCACCGATGTTGACAATTGGCCCGGCGATGTAGAGGGCCTGCAGGGTCCGGAACTCATGGATCGTATGCTGCGCCACGCGCAGCGCTTCAACACCGAGATCGTCAACGACCACATTCACAAGGCCGACGTTACGCAGCGCCCCTTCCGCCTTGAAGGCGACGCAGGCCATTACACCTGCGATGCCCTGATCATCGCGACAGGCGCTACGGCTATGTATCTCGGGCTCGAGTCCGAAGAAGCGTTCAAGGGCCGCGGCGTATCGGCCTGCGCAACGTGCGACGGCTTTTTCTACCGCGGGAAGCCCGTTGCGGTTATCGGCGGCGGTAACACGGCCGTCGAGGAAGCGCTCTACCTCAGCAACATCGCCTCCAGGGTAACGCTGGTGCATCGCCGTGACGAATTGCGCGCCGAGAAGATTATGCAGGACCACCTGTTCGAAAAAGAACGTGAAGGCAGGGTCGAGATCAAATGGGACCACGTCCTTGATGAGGTCCTCGGCGATGACATGGGTGTGACCGGCGTGCGCTTGCGCAGCACCAAGGACGATGCGAAGACGCTGGATGTCGATCTCGATGGTGTCTTTATTGCCATCGGTCACAAGCCGAATACAGGGCTTTTCGACGGGCAACTGGATATGAAAAACGGCTACATCATCGTCAAGTCCGGGATTAACGGCGATGCGACCGCCACCAGCGTACCGGGCGTATATGCTGCCGGTGACGTCGCCGACCAGGTGTATCGCCAGGCGATCACATCGGCTGGCGCCGGCTGCATGGCGGCGCTGGATGCCGAGAAATACATCGACGCGCTCGACTCGCAGCTGGCTGCGGACGACGCGGCAGCTTAAGGTAACGGTGCCCGGTTGAAGGTCACCGTCCACGATAGCATCGCGGCAATTGCCCGCGCGGACTGGAACGCCTTGGCCGGGAATGCATTCCCGTTTCTCGACCATGCTTTCCTGGAACTGGCCGAAACCACCGGCAGTGTTGCGCCGAACGCAGGCTGGGTACCGCGGCACCTGACACTTGAAAAAGACGGGAAATTGCGCGCTGCGCTGCCGCTTTACGAGAAGAGTCATTCCTGGGGCGAGTTCGTGTTCGACTGGGCGTGGGCGCATGCTTACGAAGAAGCTGGCCTCGCCTACTACCCGAAACTGGTGTCGGCCGTGCCATTTACGCCGGCACCGAGCACCCGCATCCTGCTGGCAGACAAGCACGACACCGAAGCTGCACAGGCGCTGATTGCAGCGGCCACGCAGCTCGCCGTCGACACCGATTGCTCGTCCGTTCACTTCCTCTTTCCGGCGGAGCAGGAAATCAGCCTGTTTGAAGACAGCGGCCTGCTGCTCAGGAAAGACTGTCAGTTTCACTGGCATAACCGCGGCTATGGGAGCTTTGATGATTTTCTGGCCACGTTCACGTCGGCAAAGCGCAAGAAGGCGCGTAGAGATCGCCGCCGTGTGCATGAAAACGGCATTCGCTTCAGACGCCTGCGCGGTGCCGAACTCGATGCCGACACCTGGTCTACGGTGTATGCACTCATCGCCCGCACATTCATGATGCGCGGCTCGCTGCCCTACTTTAATCAGGCCTTTTTCGAGGGACTCAGCGAGCAACTGCCGGAGAACATCCTCGTCATTCTCGCCGAGCAGGAAGACAAGCCCGTCGCCGCTGCGGTCTTCTTTGAGAGCCCGACGACGCTGTATGGACGCTACTGGGGGAGCGACGGGCATTTCGACGCCCTGCATTTTGAGACCTGCTACTACCAGGGCATCGAGTATTGCATCGAGACGGGCAAGCAGTTGTTCGAACCCGGAACGCAGGGCGAGCACAAGATCAGCCGCGGCTTTTCACCGGTCACGACCTGGTCAGCCCACTGGCTGGCACACCCCGAATTCGCCAATGCGGTCGGGCGCTACCTCGACGAGGAAGGCCGCCATATCGAGCGCTACATTGACGCCGTTGATCAGCACACGCCCTACAAGGACGAGGAATGAGCAACAACCGTTTGGTGTGGCTGACCCCCGACGATCCGCCACAGCTATTTCCGCCGGTCGGGGCAGCGTTGCGCGAACCCGACGGATTGCTGGCCGCCGGCGGTGATCTCAGCCCCGAGCGCCTGCTCGCGGCTTATCAACAGGGAATATTTCCCTGGTACGACGAGGGACAGCCGCTTCTGTGGTGGTCACCGAATCCGCGGTGTGTGTTCCGGAAAGGCGATTTGCACCTGTCACGCCGCATGCGCCGTGAGTTACGCCGGTCCACGGCAGAGGTGCGTTTCAATACCGCGTTCGCCGATGTCATTCGGGCCTGTGCCGCTCCACGCCGCTACGAACACGGAACCTGGATTACCAACGACATGATCGAAGCCTACGAGCGCCTGCACCGCGCCGGCTGGGCGCATTCGATCGAAGTCTGGCAGGATGGCGCGCTTATTGGGGGGTTGTACGGCCTTGTAATTGGCCGCGCCGTATTCGGCGAATCGATGTTCAGCCTGCGCTCGAATGCCTCCAAGATCGCCTTGCTCGCGCTGGATGGGATGTTGTCTGACGGCACCTTCGGCATCATTGATTGTCAGGTGCAATCCAGTCACCTGCTCAGCCTTGGCGCTGCAGCGATTTCACGTTCAAGCTTCGTCGAGATGCTGGGCCGGCTGTGTGCCATACCCAGTGCGTTCAAGGACTGGCCGCAAGGCCCAATACGGGCGAGTGAATTGGTTGAGGACTGAGACCTGCGGATGTTGCGCATTGCAATACCGGGGCCGTTTCTGCACAATTCGCCAGCCTTTTAGCAGTACAGGACGTACAGACCCTTGGCGAAAGAAGAAGCCATTCAGATGGAAGGCGTCGTAACAGAGACGCTACCCAATACAATGTTTCGAGTTGAACTCGAGAACGGTCACGTGGTGACGGCGCATATCTCCGGAAAAATGCGCAAGAACTACATTCGTATACTCACGGGTGACAAGGTCACCGTGGAACTGACACCTTACGACCTGTCCAAGGGCCGTATCGTCTATCGTGGTCGTTAGCCCCGCGTCCTGACCCTTATTCTGGCAGGTGCGCCAGCTCTTTCAGCACCGGCTCCGCAATCAGCTCCAGCTTACCGTCTTCACCCACGGTGATTTTCACGTGCCCGCCCGCTTCGAGGCTGCCGAACAGCAGCTCCTCGGCGAGTGGCCGTTTGATCTTTTCCTGGATAATGCGTGCCATCGGGCGCGCACCCATCATGGGATCGTAGCCACGCTCCGCGATCCACGAGCGTGCCGCGTCATCGAGTTCCAGCGTGACGTTATTATTCTCCAGTTTGGCTTCAAGCTCGACGACGAGCTTGTCGACGACCCGAATAATGGAGTCGAGTTCGAGCGAGGCAAACTGAATAATTGCGTCCAGACGGTTGCGGAACTCTGGCGAGAACTTCTTCTTGATGATCTCCAGGCCGTCCGTCGTGTTGTCCTGCTGGGTGAATCCGATCGACGTACGGCTCATCTCCTGCGCGCCCGCATTGGTCGTCATGACGATGATCACATTGCGGAAATCCGCCTTGCGGCCGTTATTATCCGTCAGTGTGCCGTGGTCCATGACCTGCAACAGCAGGTTGAAGACCTCGGGATCGGCTTTTTCGATCTCGTCGAGCAGTACAACCGCGTGCGGATTTCGCGTAACCGCCTCGGTCAGCAATCCACCCTGATCAAACCCGACATAACCCGGAGGTGCGCCGATCAGGCGAGATACGGTGTGCTTCTCCATGTACTCCGACATGTCAAAGCGAATCAGCTCGACACCCATGAGCATGGCCAGTTGCCGGGTCACCTCGGTCTTGCCAACGCCGGTTGGCCCCGCAAACAGGAAGGCTCCGATCGGCTTTTCCTCTTCGCGCAAACCCGAGCGCGCCATCTTGATGGCCCCGCCGAGCGCCTCGATCGCGCCATCCTGACCGAAAATCGTCAATTTCAGGTCACGTTCCAGCGTGCGCAACGCATCCCGATCCGATGCGGACACACTCTTCGCTGGTATTCGTGCCATCTTTGCCACGATATTCTCGACCAATTCCACGGTCACGGCCTCACCACGGTTGGCTACCGGAACCAGACGCAGATTGGCGCCTGCCTCGTCCATGACATCGATCGCCTTGTCCGGCAAATGACGATCGTTGATATGGCGTGCAGAGAGTTCAACGGCCGCTTCCAGCGCCGCAGGCTCGTAGCGAATGCCGTGATGTTCCTCGAAACGCGACTTGAGTCCATTCAGGATCGCGATCGTTTCGGGGATCGTCGGCTCAGGTACATCTATTTTCTGGAAACGTCGCGCAAGTGCATGATCTTTCTCAAAAATACCTCGGTATTCCGAGTAGGTCGTCGAGCCAATGCAACGAATTTCGCCGTTCGCCAGCACCGGCTTGATCAGGTTGCTGGCATCCATGACACCACCCGAAGCGGCGCCCGCGCCGATCACGGTGTGAATCTCATCGATGAACAACACGGCGCCCGGATCCTTCTGAATCTCGGCGATGACACCCTTGAGGCGCTTTTCAAAGTCGCCCCGGTACTTGGTGCCGGCGATCAGCGCTCCCATGTCCAGCGCGTAGATCGTGCTGTCCTGCAGCACTTCGGGCACGCGTTCTTCAGTGATTAGACGAGCCAGCCCCTCGGCCAGCGCCGTCTTGCCGACACCGGCTTCGCCAACGTACAGCGGGTTGTTCTTGCGGCGCCGGCAGAGGATCTGAACGGTCCGTTCAATCTCGAGTTCACGCCCAATCAGCGGGTCGATCTTGCCCTCAATAGCTCGCTGGTTAAGGTTGCTGGCATACAGCTCCAGAGGCGACGCCTCGGCCTCTGCCTCCGCCTCAACCTGGGTCTCACCCTCCTCGCCCATTTCGCCCGGCAGCTGGGGCATGCCGTGCGAGATAATATTGACGACGTCAAGTCGCGTCACATCCTGCAAATTCAGGAAATACACGGCCTGCGACTGTTTTTCACTGAAAATCGCCACGAGGACGTTGCTGCCCGTTACTTCCTTCTTACCGCTCGACTGCACATGGAATACCGCCCTCTGCAGCACGCGCTGGAAGCCAAGTGTAGGCTGCACATCCGCCTCATCGTCGTCGGGCAGGAGTGGTGTCTGTTCGTCAATGCACTCAGCTAACTGGCGGCGCAATTCTGTAATGTTGCACTCACAGCCTTTTAGAATTTCGTGAACTCTCGGGATGTCGAGCATCGCGAGCAACAGATGCTCGACCGTCATGTATTCATGGCGGCGGTCGCGGGCCCTTTGAAAGGCCTCATTCAGGCAAAATTCAAGCTCACTGCTGAGCATAGTCGACGGCTCCTTTCAGGATTCTTCCATAGTACAAAGTAAGGGGTGCTGATGCTGTTCGGCAATACCCATGACCTGCGCCACCTTGGTTTCAGCGATTTCGTAGCTGTATACGCCACAGACGCCCTTGCCTTTCGTGTGAACCTCCAGCATGACCTGCGTTGCGCGCGTCCTTTCCATCCCGAAGACCGACTCCAGGATCTCCACGACGAACTCCATCGGCGTGAAATCGTCGTTGATCAGCACCACTCGATACAGCGGCGGCTGTTTGATTTGCGGGCGCGCCTCCTCAACGGCAAGATCATAGCCGCCGGGTTGCCCATGTTTTTCAGGTTGGTCACTCATAATCAGTTAGCGGATATACGGTCAAATAAGAGTATGTCAATAGCGGCACGTCGCCTGGTGCGAAGTGAGAACCAGTATATATGGCCCCACCACCGTACCGTTATATTATTGCCAAATAACGTATTTTTGGGCTATTCCTCCTTGTAGCTCTGTGGTCTCAACCCGTATCATCGGGTTCCTGCGTTTATATGGCGTGTGGCAATGGAAGCTGGCATGGCAGGACATGATTAGCAAAGCAAACTGGACCGACTTTTCGGGCGTCGCTGGAAGCAACGCGCTCACTAACCTCAACAGGACTCTGCCCCCCTGGGTCAGCCTGTTCCTGGTTATTGCGATTGGCTGGCAGATTGCCAGGATCATCTGGATGCTCGTGCCGGCCCCGGCAACCGGCGATGTCGTTATGGTTCCGCCGGGTATGCAACAGGCTGCGTCTGCGCCGTCCGGTGCGGCGGTCGACGTTCAGGCTATCGCTGACAATCATATGTTCGGTGTCGCGGATGCGGAGGCGGCTCCCACGCCGGTTGCCGCTGCAGACGACAATCTGAGTGACACCCGCCTGACGAATCTTATTCTTAAAGGCACCATCGCTTCGACAATTCCCGAGTTCTCGGTTGCTATCATTGCTGATGGCAATGCCGAACAAAAAGTCTACGTTATCGGTGATACGGTGGCCTCGGGTGCCACGCTGCACGCTGTTTATCGCGAACGTGTTGTGCTCAACGAGAGCGGGTCCCTGACAAATCTTCGAATTCCATCGGATTTCCCGCAGGGACAAGCCTCAACGTCACGGCGAGCTAACAGTACGACACGCCGGGCAAGAAGTAACGAAACCGCCCAGAGCATTCAGAGCGTCGTGTCCCAGAACCTGGCAAGCCTGTCCGATGTCATTCGGCCGACACCCTATGCGGTCGATGGCCAACAAACCGGTTATCGGGTATATCCCGGCAGAAACAGGCAACAGTTCGCGGCACTCGGCCTGCGTCCCGGTGACCTGATCAAGGATATCGACGGGCAACCCCTCACTGATCCGACCCAGGCCATGCAGGTTTTCCAATCTCTGGGCACCAGCGAACAGGTGACTGTCACTCTAGAACGCAACGGTGAGCAGCAAACCATTGTCCTCAAGACCAGCCAGCTCGACATGAGCGGTGAGCAAACCAAATGACGAAAAAATCTGTAAGCACACTCTCCCGAACTCTACGGCTTCTAGCTGCATCAAGTCTGCTGTCCCTGGCGGCACTGGCCTGGGCGCAGCAGCCTGCGGCCACGGTCAACTGGAAAGACGCCGACATCCGGCAGGTCGTCGAAGCCGTGTCCGCCGTCACCGGTAAAAACGTCATCCTGGATCCCAGGGTCACGGGCAAGGTCACATTGCTGTCGCCTACGCCACTGGGCCCCGATGCGATGTATGAGGCGTTTCTGTCAATTCTCCAGGTCCATGGCTACGTCGCTATTGAAAGTGACAACCTCGTCAAGGTCGTTCCCGACGCAACGGCACGCCAGTTGCCCACTTCGATTGGCCCGGGAGGTGCGTACGGTCCTGACGATCTCACTACGCAGGTTGTGCAGCTGCGCAATGTCGGCGCCACGCAACTCGTGTCATTGCTGCGGCCTTTGTTGCCGCAATATGGCCATCTGGTCGCCCATGCCGGCTCGAACATGCTGGTGATTTCGGACAGGGCCGCCAATGTCGCACGTGTTGTCAGCATCATTCGCCGTATCGACCAGGCCAGCGATGAGGACATTGAAGTCGTCTCGCTGCAACATGCATCCGCCGGTGAAATTGTGCGCATCATGACCGCACTGACCTCCGCGCCGCGTGGAGACGGAGCATCAATTTCGACCAGTCTTGTCGCCGATGCCCGTACCAACAGCGTGCTCATTGGCGGCGACATGAACGAGCGACTGCGCCTCAGAACGCTGATCGCGCATCTTGATACACCGCTCGAAGATGGCGGCGAGACACAGGTCCGGTACCTGCGCTACGCGGACGCCGAGGAAATGGCGACCAAGCTGCAGCAAAATTTCACCAATCAGGCCCAATCTCCCGCAGGCCAGGCCGCGGCGTCTGCCGGGGCAGACGAAATGAGTGTGTGGGCAGATACACAAACCAACGCACTGGTTATCAATGCGCCGCCCAAAATAATGCGCTCGACCATGCAAATCATCGACAAACTCGACATTCGGCGCGCCCAGGTACTCGTTGAAGCCATTATTGTCGAAGTCATCATTGACAAGTCCAAGGAGCTGGGCGTGTCTGTGGCGGTAGAAGGCAGTGGATCCAACTCGCCAATCGCCGTCACAAACTTCCCGGACTTTCTTGCCGGAATCGTGCAGCTAGGCAGTGCGAGCGGTGGCGGTGTGACCGACCCATCCGGACTGATTGGCGACGGCGGCACTATTGGTGTGGGCCGCATCACTGATGACGGTGTCAGCTTTGCCGCAATTCTTAGCGCCGTCGAAGGCGCTGCCGATACGAACCTGATTTCGACGCCGTCGATCGTCACAACCGACAACGAGGAAGCAACACTCAACGTCGGCCAGGACGTTCCTTTTGTCAGTGGTTCGTTCAGCAACACGGGAGGGGCCGGCGCCATTAATCCGTTTCAGACGATTAATCGTGAAACAGTCGGCGTCAAACTCGCCATCACGCCACAAATTAACGAAGGCGACTCGATGGTCCTCGACGTTTCTCAGGAAATTTCGAGCATCGCGCAGTCGGCTCAGGGTGCCGTGGACCTGATCGTCAACAAACGCACTATCGATACGACGGTAATCGTAGACGACGGTGAAATTCTCGTGCTTGGCGGACTACTCGAGGACGTTCTACGCGAGAGTGACCAGCGGGTACCTATCCTCGGAGACATCCCGCTGCTTGGCGTCCTGTTTCGTTCACGTAGGACCGAGAAGCTGAAGACCAACCTGATGATATTCATTCGCCCGACCATCTTGCGCGATGCGACCCAGACGTCATTCGAGACGAACCAGAAATACAACTATATCCGTGACGTCCAACAGGGCCGCGAAGGGACAGATGTGCAGATGATGCCGGGGCAGGTGCGTCCGATGTTGCCGCCCATCGAGCAGTACACAAAACCCAAAACGCCAGAGGAAGACCAGCAGTAAGCGTCATGGAAGCTGAAACCGATATCGTTCTGGAGACCGAGGTACCCGAATCAACGGAACCACGGCATAACCTGCCTTTCACGTTTGCCAAGCGGCATGGCGTGTTAGTCCAGGAGCTCACATCGACCGAGGGCAAAGCGGTATATCGCAGTGGCGCATCGCCGCTGAGCCTTGCCGAAGCCCGGCGTTTTATCGGCGTGCCGCTCAAGATGTCGCGCGTGTCATCCGAGGTGTTCGACACCCTGCTGCAGGAATCCTACGAGCAGGACTCGGGTCAGGCGTCGCAGATGGTGGATGGCCTCGATGAGGACTTTGACCTGACCCAGGTCGCGCAGGAATTGCAGGAACCATCCGACCTGCTGGACAGCGACGACGATGCGCCGATTATTCGCTTCATCAATGCGGTGCTTACCCAGGCCATCAAGGAAAACGCGTCCGACGTGCACATCGAGCCGTATGAGAATCGGCTTGGCGTGAGATTTCGAGTCGATGGCGTTTTACGCGAGGTACTGAAAACCAGGCGCGGTCTTGCGCCGCTGGTTGTGTCGCGCATCAAAGTTATGTCCAAGCTGGATATTGCCGAGAAACGGCTGCCACAGGACGGCCGTATCTCCCTGCGTATTGCCGGGCGCGCGGTCGACGTACGCGTCTCGACGATGCCATCCGGGCATGGCGAACGCGTGGTGCTGCGCCTGCTCGACAAGCAGGCGGGTCGACTTGACCTGATGTCGCTCGGCATGGATTTGGCAACGGAAAAAAAGGTCGACGACCTCATTCATAAACCGCACGGCATCATCCTTGTTACCGGCCCGACCGGTTCGGGTAAAACGACGACGTTGTATGCTGCGCTCGAGCGCATCAACGACAACAGCCGCAACATCATGACCGTTGAGGACCCGATCGAATATTTTATTGATGGCATTGGACAGACACAGGTCAATACCAAGGTTGAAATGACATTTGCGCGTGGTCTCCGCGCTATCCTCCGCCAGGATCCGGACGTTGTGATGGTCGGCGAGATACGTGATCTTGAGACGGCCGAGATTGCGGTTCAAGCCAGCCTTACCGGTCACCTCGTCCTCTCTACTTTGCACACTAATACAGCCGCCGGCGCCGTCACGCGCCTGCGCGACATGGGAGTAGAGCCCTTCCTGCTGGCATCCAGTTTGCTTGGCGTGCTGGCACAGCGCCTGGTGCGCGTCCTCGAAGATGAGTCCAAGGTCCCTTACACGGCTCGCGAATACGAGTGCAACCTGCTCGGTCTGGATCCAGATGTTCCACCGACGCTCTACCACGCTGGCGACGTACCCAGCGGAGGGTTCCTGGGACGCGCCGGTATTTACGAACTCATAACGGTCGACGATGAAATGCGGGAAATGATCCATGGAGGTGTCAGCGAACAGGAACTTGACCGGCATGCACGCAAGACGAGCCCGAGCATTCGAGCTGATGGTCGTCGTCAGGTTCTGGCCGGCCGCACAACGGTCGAAGAAGTTCTGCGCGTTACTCGCGAGGATTAGCACAGACCATGGGCGCCTTTGAATATGTCGCGATGGATCAGTCCGGCAAGCAGGCCAAAGGTCTGCTTGAAGGCGACACGCCCAAGCACGTTCGCCAGATATTGCGCGATCGCAAGCTGTTTCCTGTCAGCGTTACCGAAGTAGCGAAGAAAGAGGCCAATCGGCAGAGTAGTTTTTCGTTCCGCAAAGGTCTGTCATCGGCCGAACTCGCGCTGATAACACGACAGCTCGCCTCCCTGTCTCAGTCAGGCCTGCCGCTTGAGGAAGCACTGCTCGCCGTCGCACAACAGAATGATCAGCCGCGCAGCAAAAGCATCCTGCTGGGCGTGCGCGCCAAAGTCATGGAAGGCCATTCACTCGCCGATGGCTTCACCGAGTTTCCCCAGGCATTTCCGGAACTCTACCGGGCAACCGTCGCTGCCGGCGAACAGTCCGGACACCTCGATGTCGTGCTTGAACGACTGGCCGATTACACCGAAGCACGCCAGGAATTGCGACAGCGTATTACCAATGCCCTCGTCTACCCGATGGCGTTGATCGTCATGGCCGTCGGCATCATCAGTTTCATGCTTGCGACCGTTGTGCCGAAAATTGTCGGTGTTTTTGAAAACACAGCAGCCGAACTACCTGCCCTGACAACCGGGCTTATTGCCACAAGCGATTTTCTGGTTGGTTACTGGCCGCTGGTAATCGCCGGCGCAGCTGGGATTGGCTGGCTGGGCTGGTGGATCCTGCAAAAAGAAGGCCCGCGGCGGAAATACCATAGCCTGCTGTTACGTCTGCCAATCATCGGGCGGTTGACACGCGGCGTGAACACAGCGCGGTTCACACGCACGCTGAGCATTCTTGCAGGCAGTGGCGTGCCGATTCTCGAGGCGTTGAAAATTTCGGCTGAGGTTATCGAAAACTTGCCGATGCGCGACGCCGTGACCGAGGCCACTCTGCGCGTTCGTGAAGGCGCAGGCATCAGCAAATCACTCGCCGCGAGCAAGCTGTTTCCGCCCATGATGATTCACCTGGTTTCCAGTGGCGAGGCGGGCGGTCGGCTTGAAGAAATGCTGTCGCGTTCCGCGAGTGGGCAGGAACGAGAGGTCGATGGGTTAATCGCCGCCCTGCTCGGCATCCTGCAGCCACTCCTCATCGTCGCCATGGGCGCGATTGTCATGGTAATAGTGCTTGCAATTTTGCTTCCAATCTTCGAAATTAACAA
Source organism: Chromatiales bacterium (assembly GCA_024679535.1). Taxonomy (GTDB): domain Bacteria; phylum Pseudomonadota; class Gammaproteobacteria; order Steroidobacterales; family Woeseiaceae; genus UBA1847. The sequence goes on along the minus strand of JAIBDF010000001.1, from coordinate 99,698 downwards.
TCTGATCCTTTAGCTATTTCAGCCGGCCTGTCTGTGATGAGGTTGTTGCAATGATCGAAAATAACGGCGACAAAGAAGACAATGATGTCGACGAGACGCTCGATGATGAATCGTTGGATGTAGAGTCCTCCTCGTCGGATAACGATGGCATACCGGATATCGGCGGCGATACGATGGCTGATATCTCCGTTGAGCTGAATGTGGAGGAACTCGTCGCCAAGCTTGAATCCACCGATCCGAACGAGGTTGCACACAAGCAAGAGGTTCGTAGACGCCTCGACGAGCTTCGCGAACAACGTGATGCGGATCTCGACAGTACCTTCGATTTCAGTCTCGACGACGATCTCTGATTTCGTATTAGCGAAAGTCGCGCGAGCGGACGCTCAAGTTCCCCAGCAGGTTCGAGTGATCGAACAGGCGTCGCGCAATCACGTGAATCACCTGTCCTTCTATCTGTAACTCCCCGGCGACGCCGAGCAGGCGTGCGTTTAGCAACTCAGCACGATATTGCTCCGCAATTTGCTTCCACAACACCAGGTTGATCTGTCCCGTTTCATCTTCGAGCGTTACAAAAATCACACCACTGGCGGTGCCCGGACGCTGCTTGGTAATCACGAGACCCGCCACATTGACCGCGTGGCCGTCACCTAGAACCGGTAAGGTCTTCGCCTGTGCGTAACAGTAACGATCAAAGTGTCTCCGTAACAGGCACATCGGGTGGCGCTCGAGCGTAAGTCCGGTACTGCGATAGTCCGCGACAATGTTCTGGCCTTCAGTGGGCTTCGTCAGTAACGGCGCCGGTTCGTAGCGCGCCATGCTCGGAAACAGCGGCATCGGCTTTTCGGTGCCTGCAACGGCCCAGCGTGCACGGTGCCGGTCCCCGGAGAGTGGCCGCAGCGCTCCTGAGGAGGCCAGTACGCCAAGCTCGCGCCGGTCCAGGTCTGCGCCCTCAAACAGCGCCTGCGCGTGCGTATAGCCGCTACCGGTACGCTCAGCGACGATGCGCTGTCCGGCTTTCTGCGACAGTCCTTTCACCATCCTGAATCCAAGGCGCAACGTTGCTGCTCCTGCCTCATCGGCTTCAAGCGAGCAATCCCAGTCACTGTGATTAATATCGACGGGTTGTATCACTACACCGTGACGCTGTGCGTCCTGAACGAGCTGTGATGCCGAGTAAAAACCCATCGGCTGGCTGTTCAGCAAGGCACAGGTAAATGCAGCAGGCTCATGACACTTCAGCCATGCTGAAACGTACACAAGCAGGGCAAAACTCGCCGAATGTGATTCGGGGAAACCATACTCACCAAACCCGAGGATCTGCTGGAAAATCTGCCGTGCAAAGGTCTCGTCATAGCCGCGTTCGCGCATGCCGTTGACCAGCTTATCCTCGAAATGACCCAGCCCGCCACGGCGCTTCCAGGCAGCCATCGAACGGCGTAAATGATCAGCTTCGCCCGGGGTAAAGCCCGCAGCGACGATAGCCAACTGCATAACCTGCTCCTGAAAAATCGGCACACCCAGCGTTCGCTGCAGCACACCTTTCACTTCCTCGCTCGGATAGTCGACGGCCTCCTCACCGTTACGCCGGCGCAGGTAAGGGTGCACCATGTCGCCCTGGATCGGGCCCGGGCGAATAATCGCGACTTCGATGACGAGATCGTAATAGCAGCGCGGTCGCAGCCGCGGCAGCATCGTCATCTGTGCACGCGACTCGATCTGAAAGACCCCCATCGTATCGCCGTCGCAAATCATGTCGTAGACCTGTGGATCTTCGGCCGGCACCGTCGCCAGGGTGTACTCACGACCGTCAAAATTGCGAATCAGGTCGAAACTCCTGCGTATCGCTGTGAGCATACCCAGGCCCAGGACGTCGACTTTCAACAAGCCCAGGTCTTCGAGGTCGTTTTTCTCCCACTGGATGACGGTGCGGTCCGGCATCGTGGCATTTTCGACAGGAACCAGTTCGTACAGTGGCGCATCAGAAATGACAAAACCGCCAACATGCTGTGACAGGTGCCGGGGAAAGCCGATCAATTCCCGTACGAGATACAGCAGACGCTTGATAACCGGACTGTCAGGCGACAGACCAGCCTCGAGAATGCGGCTATCGTCGATGGACTGGCCATCCCACCATTGCATCGAACGTGACAGCCGACCAACCTGCAGATCACACAGACCGAGGACCTTGCCCATGTCGCGCAACGCGCTTCGTGGTCGGTAGGTGATAACGGTCGCGGCAAGCGCTGCACGCTCACGACCGTATTTTGCGTAAATATACTGGATAACTTCTTCGCGCCGCTCATGCTCGAAATCCACATCGATGTCGGGCGGTTCGTTACGCTCTTTCGAGATGAAACGCTCGACAAGCATCTCCATACGCGCCGGGTCGACTTCGGTTATTCCCAGGCAGAAACACACCGCAGAATTCGCTGCCGACCCGCGTCCCTGGCAGAGAATATTTTGCGAACGTGCATACGCGACGATGTCATACACCGTCAGGAAATACTGTTCATAACTGAGTTCGGCAATCAGCTTGAGTTCGTGCTCTATGAGTCGTATCACTTTTTGCGGAGTGCCCCGGGGCCAGCGATGCCGCATGCCCTCCTCCGTCAGGTGCCGCAGATAAGTCGCCGGCGTCTCGTCTTCAGGGACGATTTCATTCGGGTATTCGTAACGCAGTTCGTCGAGTGAAAAGTCAATGCTATCGGCGATGCATATCGTTTGCTCGAGCAGGTCTTCCGGGTAGACACGTTGCAGAACATCAAGAGGGCGCAAATGCCGTTCGCCGTTCGCATGCAGCGCAAAACCAGCATTGTCGACGGTCGTACCGTGACGTATCGCCGTCACGGCATCCTGCACGATGCGCCGAGCCCGGCAATGCATATGCACATCGCCACTGGCGACCAACGGTAACTTCAGGCGCCGACCTTCCTCGCGCAACCTTTGCATTTGCTCACGCTGTCGTCCGTCTGCCAGCAATTCGACGGCAATCCACAGGCGATCGCGGAACGTCTCCCGTAACCAGTGGTCTTCAACGTCCAACGTGAACTGCCGGTCGGGCACCCACAGTACAAGACATCCGGAAAGGCCTTCCTCAAAATCGAGACGCGCCAGTTCATAGCTGCCTTTCTCTGCAGCACGGCGTGCAGTGGTAATCAGGCGGCACAGTGACGCGTAGCCCGCTTTGTTGCGTGCAAGTGCCACCAGCTTGCGTCCGCTGCGCAGGCGCAACTCGGAACCGATAATCAATTTTTTAAGCCCGCATTCCTTTGCGGCTGCATGGGCACGCACAACGCCCGACATCGAACACTCATCGGTAATGGCAAGCGCTTCATAACCAAGTTCTGCGGCCGTTTCAACGAGTTCCTCAGGATGGGAAGCGCCGCGCAGAAAGGTGAAGTTACTCAGCGCGTGTAACTCGGCGTAGCGACCGGCCATGCTGCTAACCAAAATAGCCGTGCAGGTACCAGGATGATGTGCGATTGCGATTGCGAAATATCCACAGCCGTCTGCCATCTGTACCCGCAGCCATGTAGTAGTCGCGGGAAATACCATCTTCATCCCACCAACCGGTCTCGAGACGCTCAGGCCCGTCGATGAGACGCAAACGGCAACCCTGATGCACCGGGTAGCCACTATCTGCGGGCAGCAAAGTCGGTTCGGGCAACATCCAGAGCGGGCGTTGTACCGACTGCTCAGGTGTATCCAGCGTTGTGCCGGACCAGTCGGCCAGCAGACTGTGCGAACGCCAGGCATAGTCCGGCCGGTGTTCTGCCACCATCGATGCCGCCTGCACTGACTGGTCGCCGATACGCGCAATAAGGCGCTCGGCGAGCTGCGTAATGGAAAACCGCCGCGCCGTCACACCGGGTTTGTCATGAAAACTTAACGTGCCCGACTCGGCCTGCAGCGGTTGTGCCATACCGCTGCGCAAACGCACAGCAATAACAGGTCCCGGCAATGCCAGCTGTTCGAAACGAATGCCCAGTAACTCGAACCAGCGCGCGGCGGAACGTTCTGCCCGCGCACAACCCAGACGTAGTTCCGTTGCAGGGCCTTTGAAATGGAAAAAACTGAAACACATGCGCTGTGTGCCGAGTTGTCGCGCCAGCAAAAACTGTTCGTGTGACAACAGCAACTCACGGCAGATATTGAGCAGTAATTCACGGTCTGTCTGCTCCTCGGTCATTTCGTAATCGACACAAAATCGTTCGGGAGCACGCCATGAATTACGCGGGTCCGGCAAGTGTCCCAGCGCACGATCCAGTTGCAACAAATACTCGGTGCCAAAGCGCCGTGTGAAACCCTCACGCGGTAAACGCAGGCAATCACCGACTGTTGTAACGCCCATGCCGGTCAATGTTTCACACAACCCCGCGGGCCAATCCATGCAGGAAAGTGGCAGCTTGCGCAGAGCTGCTGCCAGATTCCTGTCATCACGTATGCAGACACGACGGCCGGCACGCGCCATCCAGGTGGCTGCGAGTGGCGTCGGTGCAATGGCGAGTGCGGCCGTAAGAGCAAGCTCCCGTAGACCCTGCGACATTTTTTGTCGGAGTTCCTGCAAACCACCGAACAACCGCACACTGCCTGCGATTTCGAGCACCAGTACATCATGGTCGGCAATCGAGACAAACGAGGAGAAGCGCTCCAGCCAGCTGGCAAGCCCTTCGAGCGCCTGTTGTTCCCTTAGCAGGCTACGTTCTTCGAGTTGCAGTGTCGGTAGTAATGCGAGTGCCGCATTGGCGGCCTGTCCCGGCATTACACCAGCAGCACTCGCCTCGGCATCGGCCAACAGGATGCGATGAATGCCGTGCTGCTCCTCGACAATCGCTGTCGCAGCTTCTGATGAGCGGTTAGCCTCCAGTGGCAATTGTGGCAACCACACACAAAACCACAATCGATCCGCTACCTGCCGATGTAAAACAGGTTGCTTCGTTTTCACGGCGGCTGCCTGCTCAACAAATGGGAGATTCTGCTGTACGACAGGGGAAGTCGGGGCAGCGACCCGCGCCAGGGCGGGCGGTTTACAGGCCCGTTGTTTCATCTATAAAAGCTGGGTGATAACAGCCGGACGGCCACCGCGGCTTTTCAGGATATGAACGCGCGTAGCCTGCCCGTCAGGATGCAGTTCAAGGCGTAATGCGGCCGCCGAAGGTTGCCGGCGTGCCGCCAGCGGACGAAACGCAATCGCCCAGCTGTGCCCTTTCTCGGCAGCCAGTTGCAGACGCCGGCCGGCCTGGTCGTCGAGTATCGAAGGCCACAGCAATACAGCAGCACAGGTACCCGATGACAGGGCCTGTTCGGCCGACCAGAGAATTTCGCTGTCATCCCGGGGGCGCACAATCAACATGCGCGACAAATCAATGCCGCATTGCTGCAGTGCGGGTGGGTATGGTTGAAATGGTGGTGCCACCCAGGCGATCCAGCCGGGCTCGGTAAAATCCTGGGTTGATGTTTCGGTGCTTAAGCGCGCAAGCGCCGGCATCAGCAGGCGCAGTTCGCCAATACCGTAGTATTCCGTAAGAACTTCAGTCAGCGACTCACGGGGCCAACCACCCCCTGGCAGGTGCCGATCGAGCTCCGGGTAACCACTTGCCAGCCCTGCCCTTCGTCCAGCCTGATCGCGCCCGCGCCAGACGCGAGGGTTCGTAAGGATCTTGTCGAGCGACGATGACAATGCTCAATGCAACGGCAGGCCGTCACGAATCACGCCGACGACGACGCCTTCGATGACCAGTGCCTGTTCCCTGAGATCGACTTCGATCGGTTCGAAATCATCGTTTTCGGGCAGGAGTGACACCAGTGACCCGGTTTGGCGATAGCGCTTGATCGTTACCTCGTCATCGAGGCGGGCAACAATAATTTGCCGGCTGCGAACCTCGGGTGTGCGATGCACAGCGACAAGATCACCATCAAGAATGCCCGCGTTTTTCATACTCATGCCACTAACACGCAACAGGTAGTGCGGTTTCGGACTGAAAAGCTGCGGATCGATCTTGTAATGCGTCTCGATGTGTTCCTGGGCAAGAATCGGGCTGCCCGCCGCGACGCGGCCGACGAGCGGCAAACCCATCTGGTCACGCAGCGAATCCTTGAGCTGGATACCACGCGATGCGCCCGGCAGCAGCTCAAGTACGCCCTTGCGTTGCAGGGCCCGAAGATGCTCTTCAGCCGCATTGGCCGACTTGAAACCGAGCTGGCGAGCTATCTCAGCGCGCGTCGGAGGCATACCGGTTTCACTGATAAACTCCTGAATCATCTCGAGAATTTCCTTTTGTCGTGGGGTCAGTTCGCGCATTTGAGCAGTTCCTGTATGGATTCACAGTATATGGGATTATATACAGTATCAAAAGCAGTGCAACAGCAAATGACAGGGGACAGTCACCTTTTGCATTTGGGCCCAAAAAGTGACAGTCACCTTTTGGTGTTCCGGGCAAAAGGTGACTGTCCCCTATCGCTGGTTGTCGCTAACTACAGACAAAAGATAATAAAAACAGGAGTTTTCATTGCAGCGCGGAGCGTATTGGGAAATAATGCGCCTGCAGTTTTATCCAACAAAGGAATATTCCAAAATGAAAAAGACCGCACTCAGAGCAAGCGCACTTGCACTGTTCGTCGCAATGGCCGCTGGTTGCGCTACCACGGGGCTCGATGATGTAAAGGCTACGGCTGATCGCGCCGCTGCTGACGCATCTGCCGCCGCATCTGCCGCTGAAGCTGCTCGTGCAGCTGCTGATCGTGCAGCCCAGGCTGCCTCTTCGGCACAGAGCACCGCTGACCAGGCCCTTGCTGCCGCTACGGAAGCTCAGGCTTGCTGCGAAGCAAACAAAGAAAGCATGGAACGTATGTTCCAGAAGTCTATGTCCAAATAAATCAGGACAAAAATTGTTTTATTCAAACGCCGCGCTTGTCGCGGCGTTTTTTATGCCTGTGCCAACGGCTTCAGGGATACCGTCGGAACGCTCCACCAGGTCTTCCACACGATCCCAGTCAAGCCGCCCCGCACGCTCTGCCGTCACGGCAATAAACTGCTCGGTAACATACGTCAGCGGATCTTTGTGATTCGGATCCAGCTCCGGCAACTCAACATCTGCGTCCAGCTGCTCAAGCTGCTCGGCAGACTCTTCGACCAGCGGCTGTGGCGACTCGAGCAGCGGATGCACTTCGGCAACCAGGGTCTCCCCGTCCCAGCCAATCTTCACCGGCGCGTTGATAATACGCACCGGTGTGTTCACACGAACCCGGTCAAACAGAAACTCGATATCCTCGGGAAACATCCGCACGCAGCCGTGCGAAACACGCATGCCAACACCTGCCGGGCGATTGGTGCCATGGATCAGGTAACCCGGAAGACTGAGGCGCAGCGCACGCGATCCCAGCGGATTCTGCGGGCCGGGTTTCACAATGCGCGGCAACGGATCGCCATCTGCCGCGTGTTCATCGCGCACCGACTGTGGCGGGTACCAGGCCGGATTCTTCGCCATGGCAACAATCTTGGTGTTGCCGAGCGGCGTCTCCCAGTCCATGCGACCGATACTCATCGGGTAGGTGTATACGTACGCCGGTTTACCTGCCTCGGGTTCCGGAAAGTAGTACATGCGGTACTCAGCGAGATTCAGTACCAGCCCTGCGCGCGGTCCTGGTGGTAAAACAAAGCGATTGGGCAGGACTATTTCCGTGCCCTCGCCTGGCACCCAGACGTCGACGCCCGGATTAGCGCGCACCACATCGGTGTAGCCCAGCCCATGGCGACGCGCAATATCGACCAGCGTATCTTCGTAGCGTGCCGTAATTGTCGATACCGAGCCGATAACATCGTGGCCGACGGGCGGCAGCTCGAAGACTTCCGCGTAAACCGGTGTGATGACCAGCAATAAAGCGGCCAGGCTGAAAATCCGTCTGAGCATTAGTGACCTTTCTCGTCAGCGTCGATGACTTCGGTTTCGCACTCGGCTGCCGCGAGCCATTCCTGCATGGCTTCACTCTCGAGCAGGCGGTGTGGATAGTAGCCGGCCGATTCCGGCAAGTTAATGCCATAGGTGCGGAGCCGTAGCACAACAGGCGCATACATGGCATCGGCGACCGAGAACTTTCCGAATAACCAGCCGCCACGGTCGCCATAGTGCCTGTGGCACTCTGCCCAGATATCGATGACCCGGTCAATATCCTCGGCAAGCTGATCCGGAATTGACACTTTGCGCCCCATCGCCCTGCAGTTCATGGGCATACAGTCGCGCAGATACGGGAAGCCGGAGTGCATTTCCGCCGAAATTGCGCGTGCATGCGCACGTTCGTCGGCCTGCTCCGGCCATAGCTGCTTATCGGGCCAGCGCTCCGCCACGGTCTCGGCGATCGCCAGGGAATCCCACACGGTGACATCGCCCAGTTGCAAGATAGGTACCCGCCCGGCTTCCGAATACGCCGCGATTTCTTTCTTTGTGGTCGGCATATCGAGCAGGATACGGCGCTCATCGAAGTCGATCCCCGCTTCTTTCATGAGAAGCCAGGGCCGCAGTGACCATGACGAGTAGTTCTTGTTGCCTATTACGAGTGTTGGTTTCATTGCATTGGACCGGGCAGCCTTGGACCCTATGGTAAACCATCGCGCGTTGACCAACATAGGGAGTTGCCGTTAGCCTGTCCATATGGGCCTTCGAATCTCCTTTGAACTGACTGATCGCGACCTGACGTTTTTCCGCAAAGCACTCCGGCAATCCCGCGAAGCCGTCAAGGATGCGGAAGACACTGAGATCATCGAGGCCATACAGGCCGTGCTGGAGGAGATTCGCGGCAGCGAGCCTCTGCCCGATTTTGTCGGCAAGCGTATTCCAGAGCTTGAGTCATTGATCAGCATGCTGACCGATGATGAATGGCAGCTACCTGCAGGAGACCGTGAACGCCTGCTGGCAACCTTCGTCTATTTTGCGGATCCGGAGGATATTCTCCCCGACGATATTCCGGTCATTGGCTACCTCGACGACGTCATCATCATCGAACTCGTCGCAAGGGAACTGCAACACGTGCGCGAAGCGTACGATGATTTTTGTCACTTCCGGAATGAGTACGAGAAAGAGCACGGCGAGAACGCAGACGCTGTGATTCGTCGTGATCGCATCGATCGTCGCCGTCAGCAATTGCATCAGCGTATGCGTCGCCGCTCAGCGCAGCAAAAGAAAAGCAGCCTCTGGTAGGGCTACATTCGCATCAGGACCGAGCCCCAGGTGAATCCGCCACCAAAAGCTTCCATCAAAATCAACTGACCCTTCTTGACCCGCCCGTCGCGGCGCCCCACGTCGAGTGCCATGGGCACCGACGCGGCGGAGGTATTGCCGTGGTCCTGCACTGTCAGAATGACCTTTTCCATCGGCATATCCAGCCGTTTGGCCATGGCCTGGATGATGCGAATATTTGCCTGATGCGGCACCAGCCAGTCGAGTTCTTCCTTGGTGACGCCAGCCTTGTCCAGGGCCGCCTGGGCAATTCTGCCAAGTGTCTTGACGGCTACCTTGAACACCTCGTTACCCTGCATGATGATGTTTGCCTCGTCGGTCCCGGCCGCAGCCAGATTCTTCGATACGCCTACCGGGTAATGCAGTAGTTCGCGGTACTGACCGTCCGCACCCAACTCACAAGACAGAATGCCGGGCTCTTCTGACGGCACGACAATGGCCGAACCTGCACCATCACCAAACAACACGCAGGTATTTCGATCACTCCAGTCAAGTAGCTTCGTGATGCACTCGGCACCGGTCACCAGCACACACTTCGCCGCGCCGGTCTTGATGAATTGGTCGGCCACTGTCAGCGCATAAATAAAACCGGAACAAGCCGCTTCCAGACTGAATGCGGGACAGGCAGGAATACCGAGACGATGCTGGATAATTGACGAGACATTGGGAAATACAACGTCCGGTGACGTCGTACCTGTGATCACCATATCAACATCTGCCGGCGTAATGCCCGCATCGTCCATCGCGTTCTGCGCTGACCGGACGCACATGTCCGAGGTCGTCTGGTCCTCTTCGACGACGTGCCGACGTTCGACTCCGGTGCGCGTTCGAATCCATTCATCGGTAGTATCAACGATCTTCTCGAGATCGAAGTTAGTCATGATGCGTTCGGGAAGGTAACGTCCGGTTCCAGCGATTCGCGAATAGGTCATGCAGCTTCCTTTTGCAGCAAGGTACCGATTTGTTGAGGCAACTGGTTGCGCACTTCAGTAATAGCTGTGTCGATCGCATGTTGGAACGCGTAAGCGTCCGCGCCACCGTGGCTCTTGATTACAATACCATTCAGCCCGGCCAGAGTCGCACCGTTGTAGTTGCGGGAATCCAACTCGGCACTGAGTTGACGTAGCACACTGCTCGCCAGCAGAGCCTGGAGCTTGGTCAGCCAGTTGCGTTTGAACGCGCGTGCGAGATAGTACTTCCCAAGGACAACGGTCCCCTCCATCGTCTTGAGCGCGACATTACCGGTGAAGCCGTCGGTAACCACGACATCCACCTTGCCAGACGTCAGGTCCGTGCCTTCGATGAATCCAACATAGTTAAGGGTGCTTTCGACGAGCATCGCCGCTGCCTCCCTGACCGTCTCGTGCCCCTTGATGTCTTCGACGCCGACGTTGAGCAGTCCAATGCGTGGTTTGTCGATACCGGCAATATCGGCCGCGACGATGGAACCCATAACCGCATACTGAAACAGCTGGTCTGCGGTCACCTGCGTGTTCGCGCCCAGATCCAGCATGTGCACCGAGCCTCCCTTGGCGGGTAGCTCACCGATAATTGCCGGGCGATCGATGCCGGGAAGCATCTTCAGAACAAACTTGGCTGTTGCCATCAGGGCACCGGTATTGCCGGCACTGACACACGCATCGGCCGCGCCTTCTTTAACCAGGTTAATCGACACGCGCATTGACGAGTCTTTCTTCTTGCGCAGCGCATCTGCCGGTGGCTCGGACATGCCGACCACTTCGCTTGCATGTGCAATATGCAGCCGGGAGTCCTCGCCAACGATCTCGCCGACGAGTCGCTGCAGTTCATCCTCATCACCGACGAGTATCAGTTTGAGGTTTCGGTATTTACGCAGCGTGGCGGCAGCCGCACGCACGACGACCTCAGCACCGAGATCGCCGCTCATTGCGTCAAGTGAGATTGTCGAGTGAGAGCCCACTAATAGATGAACCGGACTCAGGTCCGGTCAATCAGGGGATACTTACTCTTCGTCTTCGATCGACTCAGGTTGCGCAACAACCTGATGGCCGCGGTAAAAACCATCCGGCGTCACGCGATGGCGCAGATGCGTCTCGCCCGACGTGGGATCGACCGACAACGCCGGGTTCTTGAGCTTGTCGTGTGCACGACGAGCGCCACGCGTTGCAGGGGTCCTGCGACTTTTTTGAACTGCCATAATTTTCTCCAATCGATTCGGCGTATCAGGCCGAACCTTCAGTGTCTTTTGCCATTTGTTCGCGCAATGCGGCAAACGGCGTCGTTACATCATCAGCACTCTTAGCCGTCACCGGCGACAGTACCTTGCACGCAGCTGACTCCACGTGCAGCGCCGAAAACGGCAGCGCCATGATCAGCATTTCTTCCACGATACTCTGGGGCTGGAGCAGACTTTCCTCCAGTTCCCAAACTTCATATTCAGCGTAACCATCGGCTTCCTGCTCAAGCGCCAGCAAAAGCAAATCGGCCTCTGTCTCAAGCGGCAACCTGAACGCTTCAAGACACCGCTGGCACACCGTATCCACGGTCACCGTAACCCGGCATTTCACCATCGGCAGCGCCTGCTGCGCATCGGCAAAGCCGAATTTCATTTGCCCCGCGACAATCGCATCGCGCCAGCCTGCGGGTATCTTATCAGCATCGAGCGCTGCAAGGTCTGCCTCAATAATTGCCGACAATTGTTCGAATTTACCGATTTTCTCAGCAAATTCAATCACTTGTGAGCTCGCCGACCATTCGGCCGCGGAGCGGCGTTCATGCAGCGGATTACCCATGGCGCGCGCATGATAAGGACCACCGCCGTCGAAGTCAAAGCCTCGCGGACAGAAATCTCGGACCTCCGCGGCAAACCGGGTAGAATCACGTGGCCCAGTCTTAAGGTTTTGATTTATTTATGCAAAATCCGTCAGCACCCGCGATCGTTCTGGCATCGTCCTCCCGGTACCGCCGTGATCTCCTGAATCGCTTCCTCGATAGCTACGAAGTATTGGACCCGGAGGTCGACGAAACCAATACCCAGAATCTGGGCCCCGAGGCGCTCGCGCAATATCTCGCGCGCAAGAAGGCCGAGGCGGTCGCCATCAACGCGCGTAACAGTCTCGTGATCGGGGCGGACCAGCTCGCAGTGCTCGACAACGACGTACTGGGCAAGCCCGGCGATCATGCCCGGGCAGTCGAGCAGCTGCTGGCAGCGTCGGGCAAGACGGTGACGTTCCTGACCGCCGTCTGTGTCCTCGACCCGGTTGGCCGGGCGCGCTACGAACACACCGACAAGACGGTCGTCCGGTTCCGGCAATTTGACCGACGCCTGGCAGAGGCCTATCTGCGCCACGACGAACCCTACGACTGTGCCGGCAGCTTCAAACTCGAGGGAGCCGGATTCGTCCTGTTTGAAGCCGTGCGTACCGATGACCCGACGGCCCTGATCGGCCTCCCTATGATCTGGGTCGCCGATCGCCTGCTGCAGCTCGGGTATTTATTGCCTTGATTTCTTCTCCCGCTGCGCCTCGATGACCCCAACGGTAAGGAATCGCTCAAGGTCATCAGCCAGCGGTGCCGTGAAATGCAGATCATTGCCGCTCTTATCCGCAAACGCTATCGACTGTGCGTGCAGGAACAAACGTTTCAGACCGAGACGTTTGGCCTGCTTGTTGGCGTCAGCGTCACCGTAGCGATCATCGCCTGCGATCGGATGACCAGCGTGCTGCAGGTGCACGCGAATTTGATGGGTCCTGCCCGTCAGTGGTGCGCAGCGCAGCAGACTGTAAACACCATAGGTCCGCGACAGACTGACGCGCGTCTGTGCTGACTTGCCGCTGTCACTGACAATAACGTGCCGTTCGCCCCCTTTGCGGTTTTGCACATGCAGGGGTACATCGATCAATTGCTCGCCGTACTGCCAGTCCCCGACGGCCAGCGCCAGGTAGTTCTTCTCAACCTGCCCTTCGCGGAAGCACTCGTGTAGTTCTCGAAGCGCACTGCGCCGCTTCGCCATCACCAGACAACCCGATGTCTCCCGGTCGATGCGATGCACGAGCCCAAGATCCTTGAGATCGGGTCGCGCATGTCGCAACAACTCGATGACGCCATGACTGATACCGCTGCCGCCGTGGACCGCGACGCCTGTCGGCTTGTTGATTACCAGCAGCCGTTTATCTTCGTAGATCACTCGCTCGAGCATTTCCGCCGCGCGTTTGGCCGGCGGTGGCGGCGCACCCGTGCTGATGCGAGCTGGGGGAATTCGAACCTCATCGCCTTCCTGGAGTTTGTACTCGGCCCGAATGCGGCCACCGTTCACCCGAACCTCACCACGCCGCAGCAGTCGGTAGACCCGCCCCTTCGGTACCCCCGGTAGCTCGCTGCGCAGAAAATTGTCGATTCGCTGGCCGGCGCGGTCGCCATCGACCAGAACCTTCCGTACGCCGGAGACCCGCGTAGCGGCGTCGTTTGGGGAGTTTTCTTGCATGATCAGTTGCTTAAGCGCTGTTGAGGTGTGCTATATTAACGCCCAGAGACGCTCCGGCATACCAGCCGCGGCGCTCCAAGTGACTTATTTTTTGGTCCCGCAAACCTGCGAGACCTGATTTCAGAAGGCAGCAAGCACGGAATCCGGCCTGCGCCAGAGCGGCTTAGCCGCAGGGAAATCATGCTGATTATTTTGCTGGCACTGGCCATTCTGGGCCAGGCCTACACAGAGATAGTGAAATTTGTACACGGCGCAATCCGGCGCCGGACTCCTGTGCGTGAAATCCCCTGCGCCCGCTCGGCGCCCTGCCCCGTAATGCTGTCCTCCAACTTACAAGTAGGACAACATGAAAAGAATGCTAATCAATGCGACTCAGGAAGAAGAGTTGCGCATGGCGATGGTCGATGGCCAACGCCTCTACGATCTCAATATCGAAGCACCGGCTAGCCAACGCAAAAAAGCCAACATCTACAAAGGAAAGATCACGCGCATCGAGCCCAGCCTCGAAGCCGCGTTTGTCGACTATGGTGGCGATCGCCACGGCTTCCTGCCATTAAAAGAAATCTCCAGCGAGTATTTCGTCAAGGACGCAAAGTCCAGCGGCAAGACCAATATCAAGGACGTGCTCAAGGAAGGCCAGGACATCGTCGTCCAGGTCGACAAGGAAGAGCGTGGCAACAAGGGCGCAGCACTGACAACATTCGTCAGCCTGGCTGGCCGCTTCATCGTCCTCAAACCGAATAAATCGCGCTCCGGCGGCGTTTCACGGCGCATCGTCGGGCAAGATCGCGACGCGGCGAGAAAGTCACTGAACGAAATCGTCATTCCCGATGGCATGAGTGTCATCCTGCGGACAGCGGGCATTGATCGCAGCGCCGAAGAACTGGCCTGGGACCTCGAGAATCTGCTGACGGTCTGGACGGCCATCCTGAATGTCGTGCTCGAACGACCGTCACCATTCCTGATCTACCGCGAGAGCGATTCCGTGGTCCGCGCCCTGCGTGATTACCTGACCAACGAGATCGGCGAGATCCTGATCGACGACGAGCAAACGTACAAAGACGCCGTTGAGCACGTCGAACAGACGATGCCGCACAACATCAAGAAGATAAAACACTACGTCGATCCGGTGCCGCTGTTCACGCGCTTCCAGATCGAATCGCAGATCGAATCTGCCTTCGCGCACACGGTGCACCTGCCATCCGGTGGCAGCATCGTCATCGATCACACCGAGGCACTGGTCTCCATCGATATCAACTCCGCCCGCGCAACCAAGGGTGGTGATATCGAGGCCACCGCGCTCAACACAAATCTGGAAGCCGCCGACGAAGTTGCCCGCCAGTTACGTATACGCGACCTGGGTGGACTCGTGGTCATCGACTTCATCGACATGGGCCCTTCAAAACACCAGCGCGATGTAGAGAATCGACTACGCGAAGCGGTACGCCAGGATCGTGCGCGCGTACAGATCGGCAAAATCAGCCGCTTTGGCCTGCTCGAGATGTCACGCCAGCGTCTGCGTCCATCTATTGGCGAATCGTCACACATGACCTGTCCCCGCTGCTCGGGCTTCGGCACTATCCGCAGTGTTGAATCGCTGGCGCTCGCTATTCTTCGCCTCGTCGGTGAGGAAGCGCGCAAGGAACGGACATCCAAGGTTATTGCGCAACTGCCGGTTGAGGTATCCACGTACCTGCTGAACGAAAAACGGGATTGGGTACAGAATCTGGAAGACCGCAACGACACGCAGGTTGTGCTCGTCGCTAATCCATTGCTCGAAACGCCACACTATGAGGTGCGTCGTGTTCGCGATGACCAGACGGATTTGCCCGAGAACACGGGCGTAAGTTATTCACTCGCCGATTCGGCACCGGAGCCAGAATCGCCACAGGCCATCCTGGAGCGCAAAGCGATTGAAGCGCCAGTGGTCGGCACATTGAAACCGTCCAAGCCTGCACCCAAGCGTCAGAAGCCGGCGCCCGAGCCTAAAGCGAAGAAGAAGGGTCTATTCGCCTCCATCGTGTCGATGTTCAAGGGCGACGATGCGGACGAGGAGCAGAATCAGTCACGCCGCAGCAAAGGCGGCAAGCAGAGTCATGGTGGCCGGGGCCAGAAGGCAAAGCGCCGTGGCAGCGAGAGTCGTGGCGGGCAGCGCAAGCCGACACAGAAAAAGACCGCATCGAAGAAAGCCGCTTCGAAGAAGACTGCCAAAAAGACTGGCGCGCGCCGCAAGCCGGCGCAAAAAGAAGGCCAGCAACAGCAGCTGCCTGAAAAGCGCACGGATCAAGGCGACGAGAACAAGAACGAGCCGAAACGTTCATCACGGAGTCGTCGTAGTCGTGGCGGGCGTCGTCGCCGGCGTAGCGAAGATAAGCCAGAGCAGACGGCTGACACGCAGCCACAGACAAACGAGGCACCGCAGCAGGAATCGGCAGCGCAGGCCGAGACGCCTAAGAAGCGGGCGCCTCGCAAGAAGACTCCCGCAAAGCCGTCGCAGGAGCAACAGGCACCGGAGCAAACGCCGGCTGACACTGCTCCGGCCAGCGAGAAACCGTCAGGGCCGCCACGCGCACGCACCGATGCGGAACGCACCGCTGACACCGAGAGCAAGCCGAAGCCACGTCGCCGCAGGAAGCCTGCTGCTGACAAGACGGAAGCAAATCCGGGTGCGAAAGCAGAGACGAGGGCTGAGACTGAACCGAAGCCCAAGGCTGAGTCCAAGCCGCAGGCCGAGTCCAAGCCCAAGGCCGAGCCCAAGCCGCAGGCCGAGTCCAAGCCGCAGGTCGAGTCCAAGCCGCAGGTCGAGTCCAAGCCCAAGGCCGAGTCCAAGCCGCAGGCCGAGTCCAAGCCAGCCGCAGATGGCAACGGGACCGGCGGAAAGCCGAAACTGCTGCCGTGGGAACAGCCTTCATTACCGGTGGTAGCCAAGCCTGTCGAGAAGCCGAAGGCTTCGCCAAAAGCCGAGCCGGCGCCGCCACCGAAAGCGGAATCAAAACCTGCGGCAACACCCGAACCCAAGATTGAAAAACCAGCACCGGCACCCAAGCCGGAAACTAAGCCGGCGGAACCCGGCCAGGACTAGACATCAGTCACGGAAAAGCGTCCCGAGCAAACCTCGGGACGCTTCTTCCACGAGATCCAGTACACGCTCAAATCCGGCTGTTCCACCGTAGTATGGGTCTGGCACTTCCCGTTCGCTCGAATCACCAAACTCCAGGAACAGGCGCAGCTTCGCCTGATGCTCAGCGGGTGCTTCCTGGCGCAACCGTTCCAGGTTGTCCTCGTCCATTGCGATGATGAAATCGAACAGCTCGAAGTCCTCGGCGATCACTCGCCGGGCCTGAATACCCTCCAGCGACATGCCACGACGTTCTGCCGCGGCCCGTGCCCTGCGATCGGGCGGTTCGCCAGTGTGATAGGCATGGGTGCCCGCTGAATCGATGCGCAGGCGTTCAGCGTGTCCCGCCTGTTCTGCGTGATATCGAAACACGCCCTCCGCGGTCGGCGAGCGGCATATGTTGCCCATGCAAACGAACAGTATTGAGAGGCGTGGCCGTGAATTCATGTTGCAGAGGGTAACAAAAAAAATCCGCGGACGATGATTGTCGCAAATTCAATCTGGAACAAAGACGCAGTTACGTCCCGCGGATTTGGCCGCATAAAGGGCCGTATCGGCCCGCTCAATCAGTGAATTGACAGTTTCATGGGGACGCGCCTGTGCAATGCCAATGCTGACTGTCACATCAAGCGACGCGCCGCCGCCTTGGATCTTGTCCCCATTAACATGCGCACGTACACGTTCCGCTACCTCACGGCCCGCATCAAGTGGCGTGTTTTTCAGAATGAAAAGGAATTCCTCGCCGCCATAGCGCCCGACCTCATCACCACTGCGTGCAACCGAATGTATGCGAGCTGCCACTATTCGAAGCACCCGGTCACCCGCCAGGTGACCGTAGGTATCGTTGATCTGTTTGAAATGATCTACGTCAGCCATCATGACGCACAACGGCTGACCATCGGCACTGCTCTGTTCCAGGGCCTGCTCCAGGTTATAGCGGGAAAACGAGTGGTTGTGGAGGTTCGTCAGCGAATCCTTGTGCGAGAGCTCCCGCCAGCGCTCACTCTCATCACGCTGCGTCTTGAGCGAATCCTGCAAATCGGAGACTCTCGCATTGCAATAGCTTTCTACTGCGAGCGACATGTCGAACGCTGAAATTCTGAGAATGAAACTGATGAGTTCATGAAAGCTCGGGGGGTGTGCCTTCATATCCTCAGGGATTGCATCGATCAGCAGCTCCTGGAGACGTCGAATTGAACATTGATAGAGGCTCTGTGAGACCCCCATGCGTTGGTGTACCTCTCCGATCAGCATGCGATCTTCAAAATACGTGCGCGTATTGAAGTCCACTCCGAGACTGAGCAGGTAACGCTTCTGCATCGTCTGCATCCTATCGGTCGTCGAATGTTCGGCGACCATGCGGGTGAATTGATCGATCCCGGACAACCACCCAAGGAACTCGTCGATTATCGTATCAACGCCGGGGCGAATAACACGTTGCTGCAGCAACGCAGCGCTTGCCTTTGCGTCATCCCCATCCAGGCCCAGCAACGCGAGTCGGGCGGCCATTGCGCCCTCCCCCATTTCCAGATACGTGGACCGCGAACAATCCATCTCGCACCGTCCTTCTACGCAAGCCCGAGTCAATCCCTTGTTATTTATGCCGTAATTGAATTTCCGCTTCCATTCGGGCTAGTACCTAGTGCCCTGGCAACAGGATGCAGCGTTTCCCGGGTACCGCCCGAGGGCGTCGGCGAGCAGCCGAAGTTCCCCACACAGACCAGTAGCCAGCGGATTCTCAACTCACTACGCATGGATTCCGAGTCCGGCCCATAGTGTCGCGCTGACAAGCATACGTAGCTTCGCGCATATGGCTGTCGACCTCCGGCCAAAATCCGCCCCGATTGATAGACACTACTTCCCTGGCGCACATATGACGACTGGCGGAGTCCGAAAAAGTCCGTATTGACTTCATTGCCCATTCGGAGCCGAATCCCTGCGGAGACCGGGCAAAAAACAACAAAGCCATCATGAATTGCCCGAATTGAGCGTTTCAAAGCAACTTATAGTCGAATAACCAAGAGGAATTCCAAAGTGAATTGGCGATGCAGAATAATGTCAGGTTCACTTGCAATCGTTGCAAGTGTATTGACCGTGCCGGCCGTAGCAGGCGAATTTGTGTGGGGAGACTGGGAAGGCAGCTTTAATTCCCAGATATCGCTGGGATCCAGCTGGCGCATGTCGGAGATGGAACCGATACTGGTCACGCCCGGCAGCGCGCCGGGGCTGGGTACGGCCTCTACAGGCACCGCCGACGACGGCGACCTGAACTACAAGGACGGCGACATCTATTCGCTGATCCTCAAGGGCGTACACGACTTTGAGCTCCGCAAGGGGGACTTTGGACTATTCCTGCGTGGCAAGTACTGGTACGACGAGGAACTCGAGAACGGCAAACGGCCACATGGCACGTCGTCAAATCTCTACACGCCCGACCGAACCCTCGACGACAGCGGGTTTGACGACTACGCTCAGGCGTCCGGTATAGAACTCCTGGACGCTTTTGTCTACGGCACATTTTACCTCGGCGAGAATGACATGCCTCTGGATCTCCGCGTCGGCCGCCAGGTCACGAGTTGGGGTGAGAGCACCTTTATCCAGAATGGTATCAACTCGATTAATCCCGTCGACGTTTCCGCATTCCGGCGCCCCGGCGCCGAGATCAAGGAAGGTCTGTTACCCATTGCAATGGTAACGATGGCGGCTGGGCTGACCGACGCGCTGAGCGTTGAGGCGTTTTACCAGCTCAAATGGGAAAAGACGGTTATCGATGCCTGCGGTACCTACTTTTCAACCGCAGACGTTGCTGGCACAGGCTGCAATTTTGTGACTCTGAACGGCCAGCTCAGCGACCGGGCCAACATGTTAAATGGGCTGTTTATTAGCCGCCAGCCCGATATCGAACCAGACGATAGCGGTCAGTTTGGCGTGGCATTTCGCTATTTCGCCGAGGAGCTAGCCGGCTCTGAATTCGGGCTGTACTACATGAACTACCACAGCCGTATACCCTACTTGGGCGGCTTTAGCTCTTCGAACTCACTGGTTCCCGACGCTGCAATCCCGCCTCCGCTGTTTGACGCTTTGACTGCGGCACTGGGCGATCGGCCCTGGCCCTTTATCCCGGGCAATCCCTTTGCTGGCCTGCAAATTGGCGACGTTACGGTTAGTGGCAACCCGCAGTACTTCACCGAGTTCCCGGAAGATATCGAGCTGTTCGGCGTGAGCTTTGCAACCAACCTGGCCGGTTTCGCGCTATCAGGAGAGGTCAGCTACCGGCCTGATTTCCCGGTGCAGATCAACACCACCGAAATCCTGCAGGGCGCCGTTGGCCTGGCACCCTGGTCGACCGCACTACCCAGGATTCTGGAGGTAGGACCAGGCAGTGCTGCATCGGGCTACGACCTGCTGCCGGTTACGCAAGCGCAGGTCACATTCATTCGCTTCTTTGACCAGGTCCTCGGCGCCAGTCGTCTGTCCTTTGCCGCCGAGATTGGCGCCAACTGGGTTGGCGATCTGCCGGAACAATCCGTACAGCGCTATGGCCGCTCGCCGACGTATGGTCAGGGTTACTTCGAACCGATCCCACTGCCGTCTCCGCCCCTTCCCCCGGGCGAGTTCATAACCTGCTCGGAAGGCAATGCGCTGGCCGGTGTAGCGCCACCAAATTACAATGCCAGGAATTGTACGACAGACGGCTACGTGACTGATTCCTCCTGGGGATACCGCGTGCGTGCGGGCCTCGCGTACAACGACGTGTTCGCAGGCGTTAACCTGACACCCAGTTTCGCGTGGTCACATGACGTTGACGGCTACTCGCCCAACTCGAATTTCAATGAGGGCAGTAAGGCCTTGACCCTGAGCCTCGGAGCCGAATACCTTAATCGGTACACTGGCTCGTTGGCCTACACGTCATTCTCAGGCGGCGACTACAACACGATCGTGGACCGCGATTTCCTGTCCGTATCTTTCTCGGTCAGTTTCTGAACCGAATTCCAGGAGCACCAACACCATGAAAGCACTTACAAAGACTACAATCCTGGCTGCGCTTGGCCTTTTGGCGCAGAACGCGTTCGCGGAACTCACTGCCGAACAGGCGGCCAGCCTGGGCGGTGATGAACTTACGCCGATTGGCGCAGAACGAGCCGGCAATGCCGCGGGTACCATTCCCGCGTGGACCGGTGGCCAGACTGACCTGCCCGCCGGCTACGTTAAGGGCGAACCGCTGGTCGATCCGTTCCCAAATGAGAAACCGCTGTTCACGATCACCGCGCAGAATTTCGAACAGTACAAGGAGAATCTTTCCACAGGACAGATTGCACTCCTGCAGCGCTACCCGGACACCTACCGCATGCCGGTGTACACAACGCATCGCACCGCAGCCTACCCGGCATCAATGTACGAGGCTGTTAAGAAAGATGCCCTGACTGCCAAAACCACACCCGACGGCAACGGGCTGGTCAATGTGGACTCCTACGTTCCTTTCCCGATTCCCAAATCGGGCGTCGAGATCGTATGGAACCACGTGCTTCGTTATCGTGGCGGCAGCGTCCAACGCAGCTATACGCAGATTCCTGTGCAGGCTAACGGCTCATTCAGCCCGGTGGTGTTTCAAGACCAGCTCACGTTCGCGCAATACCTCGGAACGCCTCCGCCGAACCGCCTGTTCTATTACAAGCAGGCCATCAAAGCGCCTGCACGCCTCGAAGGTGACGTACTTCTCGTGCATGAGAATATCGACCAGGTGGCGGAACCTCGCGCAGCATGGGTCTATAACGCGGGGCAACGCCGGGTTCGCCGCGCCCCCGATGTCGCCTATGACGGACCAGGCAATGCATCCGACGGCCTCCGTACTGCCGATGATCTCGACATGTACAACGGCGCCCTCGATCGATACGACTGGAAGCTGCTGGGCAAGAAGGAGCTTTATGTTCCCTATAACTCGTTCAGGCTCGGCAACAAGGACCTCAGGTACAAAGACATCGTCCTTACCGGTCATATGAACCCCGAGTATCTGCGCTACGAATTGCACCGGGTCTGGGTGGTCGAGGCAACATTGAAGGACGGCGAGCGCCACATCTACGCGAAGCGCACGTTCTACGTCGATGAAGACACCTGGCAAATCACTATCGCCGACCTCTACGACGGCCGTGGCGAGCTATGGCGCGTTAAAGAAGCCCATAACAATATCCACTACCAGGTCGGCGTGCCGTGGTACGCGGTTGAAACATCGCACGACCTGATCTCCGGACGGCACCTGCCGATCGGACTGGGTAATGAGTTGAAGGGCTATCAATACAACTGGGACTTCCAGGTGAAGGAACGGGACTACACGCCAGCGGCACTGCGACGTTCAGGTGTTCGTTAGCCCCCTCCAGAAAGCACGACGGCGGGCCGCACTGGCCCGCCGCAATTCACGGATCGTTCTGCAGATCGGGGTCGCCCTGTTTGCCTTCGCCGGCTATATCGCTACCAGCCACGGCAACACCACGCGTTTTCAAATGCTGCCTGCCCTGCAGACCGATACCGCCTCCAGTGCGCTGCTTCTCGATGCCGCAACAAATGGGAACCGCATCCTGGTCGCTGGCGAACAGGGCCATATTCTTTACTCGGACGATAGTGGTGACTCCTGGACACATGCACAGGTGCCCGTCTCACTGGCACTGACGGCAGTAACGTTCTCCGGCGAAAGAAACACATGGGCAGCGGCGCATGACGGCGTGCTGCTGCGCTCAACTGACGCCGGACAGAGCTGGCAGACCAAGCTGACCGGGGTCGATGTTGCTCGTTTGTCCGCAGACGCAGCGGAGAAAAAGGTCGATCAGCTGCGGAGTGAGATCAGCCTGGCCTCACCCGAGACCTTGGAGGACCTTGAGTGGGCGCTCGACGACGCACTCTTCGCTCTCGAGGACGCTTCAGCCGCGCTTGACGAAGGCGTCACTATGCCCCTCCTCGATGTCTGGTTCGAAAACGAACGCAATGGTTATGCACTGGGGGCCTATGGAATCCTGTTGCACACCAACGATAGCGGTGCGACCTGGCAATTGATTTCAGAGCGGCTCGATAACCCGGATAATTATCACCTGTATGGCATTGCCCGTTCGGTTTCCGGAACCTTACTGGTTGCCGGTGAAGCCGGGATAATCCTGCGTTCGCGCGATCAGGGCGAGACCTGGGATCGTCCCGCCTCGCCATACCAGGGATCATTTTTTGGAGCCATCGCCACGCACGACGGCGGGCTACTCGTATTTGGACTGAGGGGTAACGTGTTCCGTTCAACGGATGATGGCGACACATGGTCCGCCGTCACCACCAACGATGAGCGGACCTTGCTGGACGGCATGACCGGCGAAGATGGCGCGGTCGTCCTTGTTGGATCTGCCGGCGCCGTGCTCACCAGCAATGATCATGGCACTACGTTTAAGAAAGTGTCGACCTCCGGCAACAGCGTCTATAGCGGCGTCACAAAAACGAGTGACGACAAGCTGCTGCTGCTCGGTTTTGGTGGTGTGTCGATCATCGATGAAGGCGACGAGCATGAATGATGTAGTCAATCGCCAGACCGGACTCTCTGACAAGGAACGTCCACCGCTGGCCGAGCGAGTCCTGTTCGAGAACCGGATTCCGGTCATCTTGATCTTCGTCCTGCTGACCGCGTTTTTCGGCTCACAGGCCTTACAGATCGAACCCGACGCCAGCTTCGAGAAGATGATTCCGACGTCGCACCCGTATATCCAGAACTACCTGGACAACAAGGCAGACCTTGCGAGTCTCAGCAATTCGATACGGATCATTGTTGAAACGACCGACGGCGATATCTTCGACAAGGAATTCCAGGAAGCACTGCGACTCATTAACGACGAGGTTTTCTATATACCGGGCGTTGACCGGTCGGGCCTGCAGTCTATCTGGACGCCCAATGTGCGATGGAGCGAGGTCACCGAGGAAGGCTTTCGCGGCGGCGCGGTAATACCCAACGGCTACGACGGCTCCGAGGAATCACTCGATCAGCTGCGCCTGAATATTCTGCGCTCCGGGCAGGTTGGCCGCCTGGTCGCCAATAACTTCAAATCCGCGATCATTATCGCACCGCTGACAGACATCAATGCGGAGACCGGGGAGAAACTCGACTACCGGGATTTCTCGAGGAGCATTGAGTCCCTCGTTCGGGACAAGTACGAGACCGACCGGATAAAGATTCACGTCACGGGCTTTGCCAAGGTCGTTGGCGACCTGATCGAAGGCGCAACCCTCGTCGCCATGTTCTTTGGTGTGGCATTGGCCATAACACTCGTACTGCTCACCGTGTATTCGCGATGCGTCTTCGCCACGTTTGTCCCGGTGATCTGTTCGACCATCGCAGTGGTCTGGCAGCTCGGCCTTCTGCACACGCTGGGCTTTGGCCTTGACCCCTACTCCATGCTGGTACCCTTTTTGGTCTTCGCTATCGGTATCAGCCACGGCGTACAGATCATCAACAACATCGCCGTTCGTTTCTTTTTCGGCGCCGGCTCTTTCTGGTCCGCAAGACGCGCTTTTCGCGCGCTGTACATTCCTGGACTGGTCGCCCTTGTCAGCGATGGCATCGGCTTCCTTACGCTCATCGTCATCAAGATTCCGGTCATCCAGGAACTCGCGATAACGGCCAGTATCGGCGTAGGCGTACTGATCTTTACCAATCTCATATTGCTGCCGGTATTGATGTCGTATGTCGGACTGTCAAAGTCGTCACTGCGTTACCTGCAGCGCAAGCGCGACAATCCGTCCAGGCTTTGGCCGCTCGTCGCCAGCTTTACGAAACCGCCGTATGCAATGATTATGATAGGTATTGCGATCGTCCTGTTCGGATTCGGTTTCTACGGCAGTAAAGATCTGCGCATTGGTGACCTGGATGCAGGCGCCCCTGAATTGAGGCCGGACTCACGCTATAACCTGGACAACGCGTTCCTCACTGAGAATTACACAACCAGCACCGATGTCTTCGTAACGATGGTGCAGACCGCGCCCCAACAGTGCGGCGAGTACAGAACCGTCGCAGCCGTAGACCGGTTTCAGGAAGTTCTGAAGAACACCGAGGGCGTGCAGTCAGTGATCTCGCTGGTCGACGTCTCCAAACGCGTCATCATGGCGATGAACGAGGGTAACCCGAAGTGGTACACACTCAGTCGTAATCGTTACATCCTCAACAACTCGCTTAGCTCGGTGCCGACCACGTTAATCAATACCGACTGCAGCATGGTGCCGATTCTGATCTTCCTCAACGACCACAAGGCAGAGACCCTGAGTGTCGTCATCGGCGCTGCTGAGGCTTTCGCCGCCGAGTACGATAGTGACGACATGGAATTCAGTCTCGCAGCAGGCGACACCGGCTATATCAAATTCGCACTCGCCGCCGGCAACGCCGGTATCGAGTCCGTCACCAATATCGTGATCGGCAAGGCGCAATATCAAATGCTGGCGCTGGTCTACAGCGTCGTCAGCTTCCTGGTATTCCTTACCTTCCGATCATGGCGTGCGGTGGCCTGTATTATCGTCCCGCTGGCACTGACATCGGTTCTCGGTCAGGCGCTGATGGCTATGCTGGGTATTGGCGTAAAGGTCGCAACGCTGCCGGTAATCGCCCTGGGCGTCGGCATCGGCGTGGACTATGGCATCTACATCTTCAGTAAGATGGAGAGCTACCTGAAGCGCGGACTGTCGTTATATACGGCTTACCTGAAAGCGCTGCAGACTACGGGCATCGCCGTCGCATTTACCGGGCTGACGCTCGCGATTGGTGTAGGTACCTGGATATTTTCGCCGATCAAGTTCCAGGCTGACATGGGCCTCATGCTGACCTTCATGTTCCTTTGGAACATGCTCGGCGCATTGCTGTTGCTACCAGCTGTCGCGTACTACCTGGTCAAGCCGATGCCTACAGCTCAGACCTGACTGTCCAGAGTTCGGGGAAAAAGCGCAGCTTGAGCGCCTTCTCAAGGAACGCGACGCCGCTGGTGCCGCCGGTACCCTGCCGGTATCCAATAATGCGTTCCACGGTCTTCATGTGGCTGAAGCGCCACATGGCGAACTCCTGTTCGAGATCGATGAGTTTTTCCGCCAGTTCATACAAGTCCCAGTATTTCGACGGATCAGAATATACCCGGGCCCAGGCCGCCTCGACTGCTTTGCTGGGTGCGTAAGGCTGCGACCAGTCACGGTCCAGATAGTCCGACGGAATATCGAAACCTTTTTTCCCAAGCTGACCCAGGCACAGATCATAAAAGCTCGGGGCATGCAGAACCTCGCGCAGACGTGCATAGCGCTGCGGATTCTTGCGGTGCACTTCGATAAGTGCCGCGTTCTTGTTGCCTAATGCGAATTCGATCTCGCGATACTGAAAGGACTGAAAGCCCGAGCTTTGTCCGAGATCATCGCGGAAGGCAAGGTAGTCCGCCGGTGTCATGGTAGAAAGCACTGCCCAGCTTTGTCGCAGTTGCCCCTGGATACGAGACACGCGTGACAGCATCTTGAAGACGGCACCCAGATTATCGTTTTCAACTTCACGCATGGCCGCGCCGATTTCGTGGATACAAAGCTTCATCCACAGTTCGGAGGCCTGATGAATGATCACGAACATCATTTCATCGTGCGCACCGGTAACGAGCTTCTGACTATCCAGCAATTTGTCCAGCGACAGGTATGAGTCGTAGCTCATATCCTGATCCCAGTGAATCCCCGTTTCGTCGACCTCGCGTTGGTCCAACGGCTTGCTATCGTGGGTCATGGTTTCTCCTGACGGGCCCGCTCCAGGTCCTCCGGCGTATCGATACCGGTGCCCGGCCTGACGGCAGGCACACCAACGGCGATCGTCATGCCGAGCGACAGCGCGCGCAACTGCTCCAACTGCTCGCAAACCTCAAGCTCAGAGGGTGAAGCATCAACAAAGGCGCGTAGAACGCCGCAACGATACGCATAGATACCATGGTGGTGCAGCGCCGCCCTGGCGGCACGTTTATCGCTGCTCGCGTCTCGCGGATACGGAATCGCCGCACGGCTGAAGTAGATCGCATGATCGAGAATGTTGCGGATGACCTTTACGCAGTTGGGATTCTGAAAGTCCTGTTGCGAAAGAAATGGCGAAGCGAGGGTAGCGATATCCACGTTCGCATCATCGAGCAATGCAGCGCACTGATCGATAAGCTCTGGCGGCATGGCCGGTTCGTCACCCTGTAAATTAACGACGACCTGAGTGTCGTTCCAGTTCAGCAGGTCCGCCACTTCCGCGATACGCTCGGTACCTGACTGATGATGATCGCCGGTCATGCAGACAACGGCATCAAATGCCTCCGCAGCTGCCGCAATGCGCTCGTCATCCGTGGCGATCACCACTTCGCTGGCGCCGCTCTCGATGCCCCGTTCGTAGACGTGTTGCAGCATCGGCTTGCCATGAATATCGAGCAAAGCCTTACCGGGCAGACGGGTCGACGCGTAGCGAGCGGGAATAACTACGACGAATGCGGTCATGCGACATCCTGCCCCGTCCGCAGGCGCGATTCAATCTGTTCGATAAGCGGTGCCGCAAGCACCGGGTCCATACTGAGATTCACGGGTACATACCAGAGTTTGTCTGTTACATCGCGCCGCAGTTTAACGGCATCCTTCTCCGTCATGAAGACGTCGAAATCATCACCGAACTCGAAGTCCTTGCGTGCAAGGACAGCATGATCGGGGAAAACATGCTCAATGACCTGGATATTCTGCGCACGCAATAAATCAAAGAAACGGCGTGGATTGCCTATTGCCGCAACAGCATGCACGGTGGTTCCGGCAAAGCGCCCTATGGGCCGCGCCAGCGAGCCATTCAGCCGGCAGACGTCGGTCGCGACGAGTTCGAAGGAAATTGCATTCTGCTCGCCTGTCGTCAGCTCGTACTCGGATCCCCGCAGCTCCCCGTTTACCAGCACCTGCTCTACGCTCTCGAGGCGCCGGGCACTTTCACGCAGCGGCCCGGACGGCAGTAGCCGCCTGTTTCCGAGGCCCCGCGCGCCATCGATCACGCAAATCTCATAGTCGCGGTCCAGTCGATAGTGCTGCAAACCATCGTCGGCAACGATGACATCTACACCGTCGTCAACAAGCATTTGCGCCGCGCGCACGCGATCCGGGTCGACAACCACAGGGCATTGGCCGCGTTTGGCCAGCAGTACGGGTTCGTCACCCGCGACCGCTGCGTCTGTATCAGGCTCCACGCGCATGGAGGAATCCGCCTTACTGCCGCCATAGCCGCGACTCACGATGCCGGGACTGAAACCGCGAGCTCGAAGCTCCTGCACCAGCCAAAGCACGGTTGGCGTCTTGCCTGTTCCCCCAGCGGTGATATTGCCGACAATCACGACGGGCACGGCTGCCTTGTGCGTGCGGAGTACGCCACAGGCGCGCAATAGTCGCGTCACGTAGAGAACCAGCCAGTAGAGTCCGCTCAGGGGCAGTAGCAACCAGCCCGACGGCGCGTCCTCATACCAGGCGCGATGAATCCAGGCATAAACCGGGCCGGCGCTCACTCGTCCTGCGTCTCTTCGCTGAATTGCATGCGGTACAACGCTGCATAGTGTCCGTTCTTTGCAAGCAGCTGGGCATGGTTGCCCGACTCGACGATGCGTCCCGCGTCGAGCACGATAATCCGGTCGGCCTTCTCCACTGTCGACAGGCGATGCGCGATTACCAGTGTGGTGCGGTTTTCCATCAATGCGTTCAGTGCATCCTGAATGCGGCGCTCCGAATGCGTATCGAGAGCCGATGTTGCCTCGTCGAGGATCAGCACCGGCGCATTTTTCAGCAGCGCGCGGCCAATCGCGATGCGTTGTCGCTGACCGCCCGAAAGCAACACCCCACGGTCGCCAACGATCGTATCCAGCCCCAGCGGAAGGTCATTGACGAACTCAAGAACATGCGCGGCTTCGGCGGCCTTGAGCAGTTCCTCTTCTGACGGCGGCTCGAGTTGTCCGTAAGCGAGGTTGGCGCGAATCGTATCGTTGAACAGTACGACATCCTGACTGACGACACTGATGTTGTTCCTCAGGCTCGCTAACGAATATTCAGTGATGGGAATGCCATCAAGACGTATCTCACCTGCGTCGACGTCGTAGAAGCGTGGCAGGAGGCTGACGAGTGTGGACTTGCCGCTGCCGGAATGACCGACGATCGCGAGGGTGCTTCCCGCCGCCACCTCCACGCGCAGGTCTCTGATGACCGGATCCTCAGCGTCTCCGTACGTGAAGTCAATGTGGTCAAACACGACGTCGCCATCTGCACGTTCTTTCTCGAAGCGCCCCTTGTCCTGCTCATTCTCCTGGTCAAGAATCATGAACAAACTGTCGGCCGCAGCGACGCCGCGTTGCAGGGTGGCATTCACATTTGTTATGCGGCGTACGGGTTGCAGCATCAACATCATGGCCGAGAAGAATGAAATGAACTGTCCCGGACTAAGCACGCCCTCGATTGATTGCCGGCCAGCCAAGTAAATCACCAGGGCGATACCGAAGCCGAAGACGACCTGCGTCACGGCCACCCCGAGCGAGCGCACGCGAATTAGTTTCATGTTCTGTTTGAAATTACGGCCGTCAGCTTCGGCAAAACGATCGCGTTCGTACTTGTAACCGCCAAATGCCTTGACGACCCAATTGCCACGAATGACCTCGTCACTAACCTGCGTCACGTCGCCAACCGAATCCTGAATGCGACTGCTATAACGCCTGAAAGCAACGCCAAGCAGACGCACGATCACTGCGACGATGGGGAACAGGATGGCAACGAAGATGGTCAATGTCGGGCTGTGGTAGATCATCACCCCGAATGCCGCAATGACCGTCAGCGTATCGCGCACCGCAATCGTTACGACGCTGGTCACGGACTCCGCCACCATTTCCACGTTGTATGTCATACGCGACAAAAGCGGCCCTGCTGCCTGCGAGTCGAAGAAGCGGATGGGTAAAGTCAGGAACTTATCGAACACGTGGCAGCGCAGATCGGAAATGACGCGCCGCCCGATCCATCCCAGCGACATTTCCGTCGCGAAGCCAGACAGGCCACGCAACACGAAAATGCCCATGAACGCGATCGGTATCCATTGGGCCTGCTCGAGATTCTTGGCAACCAGAGCGTCATCCATTAACGGTTGCAGCAGGTAGACGAGCGCTGCCTCAATGGCTGCCGTGGCAGCCATGCCGATAACCGCGATGAAGCCGATCAGCTTGTGCGGTGTTACGTATCGCCACAGGCGGCCGTAAACGACCTTAACCTCGGGACCAATGGATTTATTCACGTCACTCAACCGGATCGTTGACCGTTGCGATACTTATCTGGGTAAAACCGAGTCTGCCTGCAACGTCCATGGCCGTGATAACGTCCTGATGTTTGGCGTTGGCATCGGCACTGATCGTCAAGGGCAAATTGTTGTTGCCACCGGACGTTTTCTGCAGCGCATTCCTGATGGTCTCTGCGCGATTGTTGATGAGCTCTCGCCCGTTGACAAGATACATTCCGGTTGCCGTAATCATGATATCGATTTGCTCCGGCACTTCTTCAACGATGGCTGTGCTTTCCGCCTCTGGCAGTCGAATGGTGATCTGCGACTGCTTGACGAAGCTCGTCGACACCATGAAGAAGATCAACAGCAACAACACGACATCGATGAGCGACGTCAGGTTAACTTCCGGCTGCGTGCGTTGCCGCAAGCTAAGTTTCATGCATCGTCCTTCCTGCCCTGACCCTGGTCATCCCGTTCATTGCGGCGATGCAGCGCTTCGACAAGCTTGATGGCCTCCTTCTCCATGTCGACCACCAGAGTGTCAACACGTGAGCGGTAGTAGCGATAACCGATCAGCGCCGGGATGGCTACGGTCAGGCCTGCAGCCGTCGTGATCAGGGCCTCCGCGATACCGCCGGCCAGGACGGTCGGGTTGCCCACGCCATGCGTAGTGATCGCCGTAAACACTTTTACCATACCGATGACCGTTCCCAGCAGACCCAGTAGTGGCGTCACGGCCGCAACCGTTCCCAGTGTCTCCAGGTAGCGCTCCAGTTCGTGCACAACATGACGCCCGGTATCCTCGATTGAATCCTTGAGCACCAGTCGATCGCGATCGCGATTTATCAGGCCCGCGGCCAGGATCTGACCGAGTGCCGAACCCTGGTGCAGGGTCTGGATCTGTTTCTGATCCAGCTGGTCTTTCTTGACCCAGCCCCAGACTTTGCTGGTCAGATCCTCCGGGATGACCCGTTTTTGCTGCAGCGTCCAGAAACGCTCGAGGATGATCCCCATTGCGATGATCGCGCAGAGGATAATCGGCAACATCAGCCAGCCGCCGGATTTGACTATCTCAACCATAAAAAACCAGACCCAATGCGAAAAATGAAATATACAACAGTATTCAACGTCGGGCATGCCAGAAACGGTGACGAAGTTGGCGTTCCCGACTCATGGCGACGATGCCGCCACGGCTGCAGACACGAAAATGGATCGCGCCACTCGATGCGGTATTGATCACCGTGGCGCCCACGGCACGCCAGCGGTCGACAACGAGCGGCTTTGGAAATCCCCAACGATTGCTGTACCCCGCGGATACCACGGCATAGGAAGGCCGTACCGAGTCGGCGAATGGCACCGTCGATGACGTCAAGCTGCCGTGATGCGGCACAACCACGATGTCGCTCGCCACAGACGCCCCGTTGCGGACTAACCGGTATTCGGAGCTGGCCTCGATGTCACCGGTAAGGAGCATGCCGTAGGGGCCAGCTGAGACACGTACGACGCAGGATGCTGCATTGCCTGCCGCCGAGGACGATCGCGCCGGGTGCAGGACCTCAAACCGGATGCCTGCCGATTCCCAGTACTGCCCGGCCCGACATCGGCTGCTCGCGAAACGGTCACTTTGCTCTCCCGCAAGCACGTGACCGACGCCAATCTCACGCCGGATGGACTCCACTCCGCCACTGTGATCGAGATCCCCGTGCGAAATGACGAGCTGGTTCACATGACGCAGGCCACGCGCGCGCAGAAACGGCACAATGCTCTGCTCTGCCGCACTGCCGCCGCCACGCCAGGCCATGCCCGTATCGAACAGCATCACGCCTGCGTGCGTCTGGACCGCGACGGCCAGCCCCTGGCCCACATCCAGAATCCAGGTATCGAAGCAGCCGGCCGGCGGCGCGGGCGGTCGCCACGTCACGATCGCGAGAATACCCAGAAGCGCCAGAGACCGCCCAGGCCAACCTGGCGGAAAGAGCACCCATGCCAGCGGCAGGCACAGCAACAGCACACTGCCACCGCCGAATGCCGCCAGCCTCAGGTCCGCCATTGGCAGGCTCGCCATGAACTCGATGTAGCGGTCGAGTGCGTCAATAGTCTGGGCTGCGATCGCCAGCAGGTTGCCGGCCAGTCCTTCTGACAGATCTCCAACGACCAACGCCGCCAACGTGAGCGGAACCGATACAAAGCTGAAGACCGGCACGGCTACCAGGTTGACGGGAGTGGCAACAATGGCGAAGCGCTGAAACATAAGCGCGGTTAGTGGTAACAGGCCAAACAACAGGAACACCTGCATGATCAGCAGCTGCCGTGGCGCGTCGAGCCACCGCGGGATCACCGACGGGTCGCGCCCGCGTTTTGCCAGCCACAACAACAGCACGACCGCTGCAAAGGAAAGATCAAAGCCGGGGCGCATCGTTGCGACGGGATCGAGAATGTAGACCAGCGCGGCCGCAAGTGAGACAGCCGCGACAGGAGCGACCTGCCGCCGTCTCGACACGGCGAGTGCGGCAACTCCAAGCATGATGACGGCCCGTCTTGCTGGAACACCCAACCCCGATACAACCGCGTACGCCAGCGCGAATCCGAGTCCGGCGATGATCGCCGCAACGTAGGTGTTCCTGTGCCCCGGGAGGACTCCGAGCAAGACAAAGACAACCAGGAACGATGCGAGCGCCGCGAGTCCGACGTGCAGGCCCGAGATGGCCATCAGGTGACTGGTCCCTGAGACCGCAAACCGGTCCCACTGCTCACGTGAAATCTGGTGGCGCAGGCCCACACCCACCGCCGCCAGCACGCCGGCCGTCTCGGTGGATGCCGCGGCATCCAGGGCGCGCGCGGCAAACCGTTGCCTGAAGCGATCAAGAGCTGAGCTGGTGCCGGACCACAGCAGGCGGTTGCGCTTACCGCCGACCACGTAGCCAGTCGCGTGAATTTTCTCTCTAAACAGCCACGACTCGTAGTCAAATACGCCTGGATTGCTGGTGCCGCGCGGTACTTGCAGCCGCAATTCAAGCTCCCAGATTTCTCCGATCGCCGGAGCGCGTGGCGGGCTAAACCAGCTGACGCGTACACGGGCGGGCACTCGAGGATCGTCCACCGACTCAATGAGAAAAACGATCGAATCTCCGGTCGCCTTCGGAAAGTCGAGCACGCGTACTCGCGCCAGCATGCTGTCGCCGGCATAGTCTGCCAGCAGCCGTTTCCCAATGATGTCCCCGCTTGCCAGCATGAACAGCGCATAGCCTCCGAGGAACATCGCCACAGCCCGCCCCCGGCGCGCGAGCAATAGTAATAAAGTTGCAACCAACAGCAATCGGGACTGGTCCGACGGTAGCAGCAGCGTGCTATGCTGCGCGGCCAGTCCGCCCGCCAATAGCAGGAGACAGGTTCTAGTCACGGAAGCGGCGCTCGACGTCAGCAACTTTTATTATGAACCCGGAAACACCGGAATGCCCAGACGCGTTTTTAAGAAATTCGCCTTCAAACGCAACCACATCGCCAAGCAGTGGTTCATGTTGCCGTTTCGGCACCTGCTCCACGATCACAGGCTATGGGGTGTGCAGCGTCGCTGGGTCGTTCCCGCCTTCGCGCTCGGACTCTTTATTGCCTTCATGCCCGTCTTCGGGCACACGCTTGCCGCGGTACTGCTGGCGCTCGCATTCCGCGTCAATATCCCCGTCGCAGCAGCAGCAACGTGGGTGAGTAATCCGGCGACCATGGTCCCCATGTACTACTTCGAGTACCAACTCGGTTCGGCCCTGCTGGGCTGGGAATTGCAGCCGTTCGCTTTTGAGCCGTCACTGGACTGGCTGACGCATACATTCGTAAACATCTGGCAACCGATGCTGCTGGGCAGTGTGTTACTCGGGGTGACGGCCGCGATCGCCGGCTACGCTACGCTCGATATTCTTTGGCGCAGTTCCCTCGCGAAATACAAGGAACGCAAACGCAAGGACCGCCGCAACAAGGACTCAGGCTGAGTCCTTGAGGATGCCATCCTCGAGCACAAGAATGCGATCCATGCGTGCAGCGATGGAATGATCGTGCGTTACGATGACGAGGCTGGTCTGCAACTCCTCATTCAATTCCAGCATCAGCCCCAGTACATGTTCGCCATTGCCTGAGTCGAGGTTGCCCGTCGGCTCATCGGCCAGAACTAACTGCGGACGCGTAATGAGCGCCCTTGCCACGGCCGCCCGCTGACGTTCGCCACCCGACAGCTCTCCTGGCTTATGATGCAGGCGCTCACCCAACCCGACCCGACCCAACAGGCTGCGAGCCGCCTCAAATGCCGCCGGCCTGGACTCCCGACGAATCAGCAACGGCATGGCCACGTTTTCCTCGGCAGTGAACTCCGGCAGCAGGTGATGAAACTGGTATATGAAGCCGATGTAGCGATTGCGCAATTCGCCCTTTGCTGTTTCCGTTGTGCCGTGCATCGCCGCACCGTTGACCAGGACCCCACCTTCGCTGGGATCGTCGAGACCACCCATGATCTGCAACAGGGTTGTCTTTCCCGATCCCGAGGAGCCGATAATCGCGACACGCTCCGCTGGCTGCACGGCCAGATTTACACCGCGAAGAACTTGCAACGTCGTTACGCCTTCGCTGAATTCCCGCACAACATTGCGGCACTCAAGAACAGGGTTAGTCATATCTCAGGGCCTCCGCCGGGGCTGTTCGCGCAGCGACCCAGGCAGGATACAAAGTGGAAACCAGCGCAAGCACGAGCGCTATTAGCGCGATACGTACGACATCGCCAACCTTCAGTTCTGATGGCAGGTCACTGATGAAATAGACATCGGCGGCCAGAAACTTGATACCGAATATCGTTTCAAAGAAGCCGACGATCGATTCGAGATTCAGCGCAATAACAACACCGCCAACAACACCGAGCAAGGTCCCCGTAATACCGACGATGCTGCCCTGCGTAATGAAAATCCTGAGAATACTGGATGGCGTCGTGCCGATCGTGCGCAGGATTGCGATGTCGCTCTGCTTGTCCTTCACAACCATGACCAGTGTCGACACGATGTTGAATGCCGCTACGGCGATAACCATAAGCAGGATGACGAAGAGGATCGATTTCGTTATCTGAATTGATCGAAAGAAATTCACATGACGGCGGGTCCAGTCATTGACAAGAACCAGTTCCCCATACTCGCGAGCCACTTCACGGACAATATCGGGCGCCGCGTAGATCTCCGTCACGGCCAGACGCACGCCGGTCACGGTATTCTTCTTGCGATACAGGCGTTGCGCGTCACCGAGACTGATAAACGCAAGCCGCCGGTCGAACTCGTACATCCCCACCCGGTAAATACCGCTGACGGTAAAACGCTTTGTCCTGGGTATGACACCGGCCGGTGTGACCATGCCCTGCGCCAACGTCACCGTGACTTTGTCCCCCACCGCAACCTGTAACTCCTCAGCGAGTTCTATACCCAGCACGATTTTGAACGTACCGGCCTGGAGGGCATCAAGAGAACCGTCCTGCATGACACCGGAAATTCCAGACACTGTATCTTCGAGTCTGGGCTCGATGCCGCGCAGCTCGGCGCCACTCAACTGTTTGCCAGCAACCAGCAAAGCCTTGCCGTCGATGTAGGGCGCCGCCGCACTGACACGGGCATTTTCGAGTGCGACGTCGCGCAGGATTTCTGCATCCGCCAGATTGCCATCGACTTCTTCAATGCTGGCGTGCGCGGTCATCGCGAGAAGGCGATCCTTGAGTTCCCGTTCAAAACCGTTCACAACCGACATCACAACGATCAGAACGAGAACGGCAATCGCAATGCCAAGCATTGAAATAGCCGAGATCAGCGACACGAAACTGTTGCGGCTGCGCGCACGCACGTAGCGGCTGCCGATCCACATTTCAAATAGTCCGTTCATCAACTATTCGTACCGCAGTGCTTCAGCGGGATTCACCAGCGCAGCACGGCGTGCCGGATACAGGGTCGCAAGTGACGTGAGAACGAATGCGGCAATCGCGATCACGGTCACATCCTGCCACTCAAGCTCGGACGGAATTCGCGACACGTAGTAAACATCGCCGGGCATGATCTGGAAGCCAAACAACTGTTCGAGAAACGGCGCAACCACGGGAACATAAATCGCGAGGACAACCCCCAGCGTCACACCGATCAACACTCCCGCCCACCCGATAAGCGCACCCTGGACAAAGAAGACGCGCACGACGCCGTTAGGACCCATGCCCAAGGTACGAAGTACGGCGATATCGGTTGTCTTATCGGTGACGACCATGACAAGGCTGGCGACGATATTAAACGCCGCCACACCGATAATCAGCGACAGGATCAGAGACATCATCATCTTTTCAATACGAATGGCGCGAAAGTAACTTCCGTTCTCCACGGTCCAGTCACTGATCGTCACCGCGTCCCCAAGGCGCCGCTGCAATGACGCCGCAATCGCCGGTGCGGCCATAACATCGTCAGCACGAAAACGCACGGCTGTTACGGCGCCGTCGATGTCGAGAATGCTTGCTGCATCGCTCGTATGCACGAGCGCCAGCACACTGTCATGATCCGCGAGACCTGCCTCGAATACACCACGCAGAACAAATCGTTCAAGGACCGGTTCGAGCGTGCCATCGCCAACCGGTCGTGGTACCAGCAACACCACACCATCGCCAATTCTGGCATTCAGGTTGTACGCCAGGATACGCCCGAGAATAATGCCTCGAGCACCTGGTTCCAGTATGTCGAGGCTGCCCTCCACCATGTTCATCATGTCGCCGGACAGCGTGTCCTCCCAGGCAGGATCTACGCCGTGCACCATGACACCCAGCAGGTCCCTTCCCGACTGGATCATGCCTTCGACCTGCACAAACGGGGCTGCAGCAGCGACGCCCTCTTCCGCGCCGACAGCATCGACGAGCGACTGCCACTCGAGAACCGGACCGTCGCTGCCACTTACTGTCCCGTGAGCCGACATGCTCAACAGTCGATTCCGGAGCTCTCCCTCGAAACCATTCATGACGGACAGGATCACGATCAGCGCGGCAACGCCAAGCGCTATTCCGAGGAGGGAAATCAGTGTGATAAAAGACACGAAACGGGTGCGCCGCTTGGCCCTCAGGTAGCGCAGCCCGACAAAGAGTTCGACTGGATTCAGCATTGGGCCGCATTGTGACACAGTTCGCATGTCTCATCCCGCGTTGCGATGCTATAGTCGCAGGACCACCAAGATAGACATAACGCGGAGTAGGACCATGGCCAAATTGCGTACGATGACACTGATCGCTTTGCTGTTCGCCGCAATGGGCACGGCGAGTGCCGACACGCTGAAAATGGACGGTGCATCGGCCATGTCCGATGACGGACGCCCAAGCCGCGGCATGACTCAGGCCCGCGTTGAAGCGAAGTACGGCAGCCCGGCTTCGGTCAGGGCACCGGTGGGCGACCCGCCGATTACACGCTGGGAATACACGAATTTCGTCGTATTCTTCGAGCATGACAAAGTCATTCACGCCGTCCTGAAGCGCTAAGCCTTAAGACAGTATTTCGAAAGAGCCCGGGTCGGCATCGACCCGGGCTTTTTTGTGTCGAAGGCATTTAGACCACGACAAGACCGCACAGGCGATTTAGGACAACGCGAACGCGTTGGCTCGCAGGGCTGACGGCCGCAGGGCCCGAATCAACTATTAGGATGTGCGAGAGCGACGTTGTGCATTGTGTAATAATCGCGGCCCCAAATTCTGCAAGTTCTGCTGAGCGAACCCGTGACAACGCCATTACTTCTACCCGCCAAATTGAGCCCGCCCATGCCCGGCACCCCGTTTGCGTGGGGCCGCCTGATCGGCGCGAGCCTGGCGCTTGCGGCTGCGGAACTGGCGCAGCGAGTGGACAGGCCTGTCGTCGTTATGGCGGAAGACCCACGTCACGCTGACCAGCTCGAGACCGAGATACGCTTCTTTGCCGGCAGCGACTTCCCCCTCGAGCATTTCGTGGAATGGGAAACGCTGCCGTGGGACAGCTTCTCGCCGCATCAGGACATCATTTCGCAGCGCCTGCGCGTGCTGGCGGCACTGCCGTCGATGCAAAGGGGCATCCTTATCGTCGCAGCAACGGTTTTGCAGCAGCGGCTGCCGCCCGTTGATTATGTGGCCGCAAGGTCCCTGTCGCTGCGCGAGGGACAGGAGCTGCCGCGCTCGTCTTTTACAAACTCACTGGTCGACTCCGGCTACCTGCGCGTACCACAGGTATCCGAGCACGGCGAGTTCGCCGTACGCGGCTCACTCATCGACGTATTCCCAATGGGCGCGACGGCGCCGGTGCGTATCGATTTCTTCGCTGACGATATCGAGTCGCTGCGCTATTTCTCGGCCGAGACACAGTTGTCGGGCGAGCGCACCACTGAGGTCGACATTCTGCCAGCGCGGGAAGTACCACTCGATGCCGATGCAATTCGCCAGTTTCGTGACCGTTACCGGGAGCGATTCGAAGGTCAACCCGGTAAATCTCGCGTTTATAAAGAGATCTCCGAGGGTATTGCGCACGGCGGCATCGAGTACTACCTGCCCCTTTTCTTTGAGTCGACAGCCTCCCTGCCCGACTTCCTGCCCACCGACTGCATCGTCCTGGCCCCGAGTGGTCTTGATGCTTTGCTGGAACAATTCTGGGTCGAGGCGCGGGAACGCTACGAGCTTTGCAGTCTGGATCGCGAACGTCCGATTCTGAGCGTGGACGAGACCTTTATCGCTCCCGCGACCATTCCTGAACGTCTGGCGTCATTTTCGTGCATTCGCTATGCCACTCAGTCCCTCGCTGAGTCCAGCCGCAGCCTGAACCTCAATACGCGCATGCCGCCGGCGATGAAGATTGAGGCGCGCTACGAGGACGCCGCCGCCGCGCTGATGCGGTTCCTCGGCGATTTCGACGGCCGGGTCCTGTTTTCGACAGATTCGCCAGGTCGTCGGGAACAATTGTACGACATGATATCGGGGCGCGGCCTCGACCTTGTGCGCATCGAGACGTGGCAGGAGTTCAGGGACGACGCACACCGCATCGGCGTTGCAGTGGCCCCGGTCGACGACGGCGTGCTGCTGCCGGGCGCAAAAGTCGCCGTCATCAGCGAACAGCAGCTGTTCGGTGAACGCACCCACACACGCAAGCGCCGCCGCAGGAGCGACCGCGATCCTGAAACAATCATTCGGCAGCTCAACGATCTCGAACCCGGTTCCCCGGTGGTACATGAGGAATATGGTGTTGGTCGCTACCTGGGGCTGACAACGCTTGAAGCAGGCGGTATTACGGCTGAGTTCTTGCATCTCGAGTACGCGGACAAGGACAAGCTGTACGTCCCTGTGCACGCACTGGACCTGATCTCTCGATATACCGGTGCGTCACCCGATCACGCACCGTTGCATCGCCTCGGCAGCGACCAATGGGCAAAAGCGAAACGTCGTGCGATCAAAAAGATCCGCGACGTCGCTGCAGAACTGCTCGATGTCTACGCGCGACGCGCCGCCCGCCCGGGGCACTCGTTCCACTGGCCCGAATCGGACTACCGCACTTTCGAATCGGGGTTTCCGTTCGAACTCACCGAAGACCAGGCACACACGATCGACGATGTCCTCAAAGACCTCGGCAGCGACCAGCCAATGGACCGCGTTGTCTGCGGCGACGTTGGCTTCGGCAAGACCGAAGTAGCGCTGCGGGCAACATTCGCCGCCGTACACGGTGGCAAGCAGGTTGCTGTGCTTGTGCCAACAACCCTGCTCGCCCAGCAGCACGGCCAGAATTTCCGGGACCGTTTCGCGGACTGGCCAATTCGCGTTGAGGTCCTGTCCCGTTTCCAGTCCGCCAAGGAGGTCAGGGAAATCGTTGCCGGCTTACGTTCAGGGACGGTCGATGTCGTGATCGGCACGCACAAACTTCTGCAACACACGAAGGACTTCCACGATGTTGGGCTTATTATCGTCGACGAAGAACACCGCTTCGGTGTTCGCCACAAGGAAGCCATCAAGTCGCTGCGCAGCGAAATCGATATCCTGACGCTGACCGCGACGCCGATCCCAAGAACGTTGAATATGGCCCTGGGCGGTCTCCGCGAAATGTCCCTGATAACGACGCCACCGGCCGAGCGCCTTGCGGTCAAGACGTTTGTTTCGGAGTGGAATGATGTCGTGATACGCGAAGCCTGCCTGCGCGAAATCAAACGCGGCGGCCAGGTGTATTTCATTCACAACCGTGTGGAAGACATCGGTCGCATAGAACAGCAGCTCGAAAAACTCGTTCCCGAAGCCACCATACGTATCGGCCACGGTCAGATGCCTGAACGTGAACTCGAACAAGTGATGCTCGACTTCTATCACCGGCGCTTCAACGTGCTGCTTTGCACGACGATTGTCGAGAGTGGTATTGATGTGCCAACTGCCAACACCATCATCATCAATCGGGCCGACCGCTTTGGCCTGGCGCAGCTGCACCAGCTGCGCGGCCGCGTCGGGCGCTCACATCACCGCGCCTACGCGTACCTGGTGGCTCCTCCGAAAGCCGTGATGACAGCCGATGCCATCAAGCGGCTCGAAGCCATCGACTCGCTGGAGGATCTCGGTTCCGGATTCACGCTCGCCACCC
The DNA here is from genome assembly GCA_024679535.1 of Chromatiales bacterium. Lineage (GTDB taxonomy): Bacteria > Pseudomonadota > Gammaproteobacteria > Steroidobacterales > Woeseiaceae > UBA1847. Next base: position 58,993 of record JAIBDF010000001.1, on the reverse strand, counting down.
ACGATCTCGAGATTCGCGGTGCCGGCGAACTGCTCGGCGACACACAGAGCGGCCAGATCCAGGAGATCGGATTTTCGCTGTACACCGAACTGCTGGGTCGGGCCGTGGATTCGCTGCGTGCCGGTAATGAGCCTGACCTCGAAGCGCCATTGCATGCCGGGGTGGAAATCAACCTGCATGTTCCCGCGTTGTTGCCCGACGACTACGTGCCGGATGTGCACCTGCGGCTCATTCTCTACAAGCGAATCTCGGCCGCTGAAACGGCTGAAGAACTGCGCGAGTTACAGGTCGAGCTGATCGATCGCTTTGGCCTGCTCCCGGACAGCGCCAGGAATCTCATGCGTATAACGGCCCTCAAGAGGCTCGCCACCCGTGCCGGAATTGAGAAGATCGACGCCGCAGATCGCGGTGGCTACCTGATTTTCGGCCAGGACAGCCGCATTGACCCTGTGGCACTCATCCAATTAGTGCAAAATGACAGCAATCGATACCGTTTGCAGGGCTCCCATCGGCTCCAGATAAAGGACGATCTGGGTGATCTCGAGAAGCGATTCGTTACAATCGAGAACCTGTTAACCCGTCTTATGGTCAAAGAAGATAGTGATGCGTAAGTTGACAATCAGCCTGCTGTCCCTGGCTATGTTTCTGCCCGCTATGGCGCAGGAGATGCTTGGCGATATTGAATTGGAAGAAGTGCCGGAGATTCGCCGCTACACGGTGGAGGTGATTGTCTTCCGCTACGCCCAGGAAGTTATGACCGGGCGGGAGATCTTTCCGCGCGACGAACCCGAGCCCGAATTACCACCGCTTGAGGAAGATATCGAGTTTGTTGAAGAGCTGCCCGAGGCAATCGTGGAAGAGCTCGAACCCCTTCCCGATATAGAACTGGTCATGCTCGACGAGGCGAACTTCCAGCTTGGTGAGATGATGGACCGCCTGAAACGGCTGGACATCTATGAACCCATCATGCATTTCGGCTGGACTCAGGCAACCTGGCCGGACGAACAAACCGAGGCTATCCCACTGCACCGGCTGGCACGGCCGCCCGCTGGGCTGGATGGCGAATTAACCCTTTACCTTAGCCGTTATCTGCACCTCGTGGTCGATCTCCAGATGGAAGCGACAGATCTCATGGTGATCGATCAGGACAACGTCGAACAGCTTGGCGACGTGACGGTCAGCGACGTGTTCGATAGCATGGAGGCCCAGCCAGGAGAGCTGCCCGCCTACTACCGCATCCAGGAAAATCGCATCCTCAAGAATGGCGAGCTACGCTATTACGATCACCCGAAGTTCGGATTGCTGGCCAAAGTCACGCGCGTTGAAAAGGAAGAGGCAGAGACCGGGGATGGCGAACTACTCGGGTACGGTTCCGAGTAGCGTATCCAGGAAATCCGCTGCACCGCACTTCTCGTTCGCCGTATCGGCGACCGCAACCTCGAAGTTCACCGTAACAAACTTCGACGAACCTGACCGCGGGTGGTGAAGCCCGAGCTCGCGCACAGCGGCGGATATCCGGGCCGCAAATTCACGCACACCGTGCTCGTCAGACGCGTGTGACAGCGCTACGAAGCAAGCACCATCCGGCCGGGCTACGACATCGCTTGCGCGTCTCAGGCAGCGGCGGATCGCACTCCCTACCCTGCGCAGGCAGGAGTCAGCAGCATGGCGTCCGAATACTTCGATGTAGGCATCGAACTCGTTGAGTCTGAACACAACCACCGACAAACGGCCTTTGTCACGCGCCGCGACCGCCCAGTCGTGTTCAAAGACCTCGCGAAACGCCCCTCCGTTGAGCAGTCCGGTGATCGGGTCATCGCGGGAAAGATCGCGAATGCGGCGTTTCGCCTTAAGCAAGGCGTGGTGCATCTCGGCGCCATCAGCCGTGGTCGAACTGTTACTACTGCGCCAGTATGCGGCGTAATTGCGAACGGTCTTGTCGCCGCTCAGCAGCAACGGCTTCAGAACAAGCAGGTATTCGCGGCTGCGGAATTCGACCGGGAAGCTGGTTTCCTGGCCAGAACGTACGGTTTCGCTGACCTCAAGAGCGAGCTCCCGACCTGCGATCTCCTCGATGACGTCTGCGAACGGTTTGCCAGCCACATCATCTCCACCGATTGGTGAAAATGCCGAATTGGCGAATGCGACGGGCCAGTCAGCCTGGCCGACGTTAACGATCAGTAAGGGCTCCGTCGTGCTGGCCAGAACCTGTTCGAGAATATCGCGCTTAACGAGTTTCATCGTCAGGCATCATACCGCTTCGAAGAAGGCTTTTAGTAGCGACATCGTCGCACTTTTTGCAGCGCGCGTGTTCGCCTCGACATCGTCGTGAATAGGTACGTCACCACGACCTGCAGCACGATTGACGATCATTGCTATACATGCATAGTCAACACCGACCTCCCTGGCAATTGCCGCTTCCGGCATGGCCGTCATCCCGATGTAATCAGCGCCATCGCGCTCCAGGCGGTCGACTTCCGCCGCAGTCTCGAGCCGCGGACCCTGGGTGGTCGCATACACTCCGCCCGCATAGCAATCGATGTCGGCCTTGCCCGCCGCTGCTGCCAGCGCACGACGCAGACCGACCGAGAATGGCTCCGTGAAATCAATATGTTCAACCCTCCCGCGCCGTCCATCGTAGATGGTGTGTTCCCGTCCCCAGGTGTAGTCGAGTAGCTGGTCTGGAATCGCAATCTGTCCCGGCTCACGAAGACTTGTGACAACACCCACGGTATTCAGCCCGATTACCGCATCCGCGCCGAGCATTTTCAACGCAACGATGTTGGCGCGGTAGTTGATGACATGTGGCGGCAGCGAATGACCTTCCCCATGGCGGGCAAGCGTCAGCACCCGCATCTGGCCGAACTCGAGCCGGTGGACCGGGGCAGACGGTTTGCCATAGGCCGTCCCCACGTCAGTGCCCGCATCCTCGCCCGGGAGATGACCCCAGCCGCTACCGATAATGAGTCCATAGGTTATCGACATCTATCGCCTCTAAGCGTCCAGGTGAAATTCGGGGCGGTCGCTCCAATGAGCGAAACGTTCATTGACTGACCGCCACTCCTCGCTCGCCATCAAGGTCTCGCGCAATGGGTGCCCTGTGCCATGTAAGCGCGCGAGCCGCACAAGCGACAGGGGATTGGAGTAGTCACTGAGTGCGTCTACGGCTTCGTGCGCCGCATCACGGTCGTTGCAGACAAGTATCATGTCACAACCAGCGGCGAGCGCCAGGCGTCCACGTTCCGCCATCGGGCCATAGTCCCGCGTTGCCTTCATGCTCAGATCGTCACAAAAAACTGCACCGCCAAATCCAAGGCGTGTACGTAGCTCGCGCTGAATCCAGTACTCGGAGAAGCCAGCCGGTTTTGCGTCGATCTGCTCGTAGACGATATGCGCGAGCATGACCCCGGCGATAGCACCATTATTGACTAGCCGTTCGTAAGGGCGCATGTCGTCCAACACCACGCCATAGTCTCTGCGATCGACCGGGAGCTTCAAATGTGAGTCCGCAATTACGGCGCCGTGACCGGGGAAGTGTTTTGCGACCGCCGCCATGCCAGCGCTACGGAGTCCTCGGGCAAATGCATTCGACAGATCGGCGACCGCATCTGCCTTGCGATGAAACGACCTGTTCCCAATAATCTCGCTGATGCCCCAGTCAAGATCGACACAGGGCGCGAAACACAGGTCGACGCCGACGGCACGCAGCTCCGACGCGATCATCCAGCCAGCCTCGCGCGCTGCCTGCAGCCCGGACTCCGGATTGCGATCGAACTCGCGGCCAATAAAACGCATCGGCGGGATAGCAGTGAACCCATCGCGAAAGCGCTGGACGCGTCCGCCCTCATGGTCGACAGCGACTAACAACGGCGGACTCCGCAAGGCGCGAATCTCGCCGACCAGGTCGGCGATCTGTTCCGGAGACTCGTAGTTACGCGTAAACAAAATGACACCGCCCACAGCGGGCTCCCGCAGCAGGTCGCGGTCAGCCGGGCTGAGAGACAGCCCTTCTATGTCAAGCATCACGGGTCCTAGCGACATCCGTTGAGCCTCATTGCCTGCGGTCACGTTTTCCTAAATACCGCGATTGATTCTACATGTGCCGTGTGCGGGAACATATCAATGATCCCGGCCGATTCAAGCTGATAGCCCTGCTCGTGAACCAACGTCCCGGCGTCGCGTGCCAATGTGCCGGGATGACACGATACGTAGACAATCCGTTCCGGCCCGAACAGGTGCATACGTGTTACCACCTCTGCAGCGCCGCTGCGGGCTGGATCCAGCAACATACGATCCCAGCCCTCTTTCACCCAACCTTCGGTGCCATCGATCTTGCCCAGGTCGGCAACTCGAAATGACACGTTATCAAGGCCGTTACGGCCGGCGTTCACGGCGGCACGTTGTGTGAGGCTCGCCTCACCTTCAACACCCAGTACGGTGCCTGCTTGCCGCGCTAGCGGCAGCGAAAAATTGCCAATCCCGCAGAACAGGTCCAGCACGCGATCACGAGGCCCGGCACCCAGTTGTGCCGCTGCGAAATTCACCATGCGCCTGTTGATATCGCCGTTGACCTGTACAAAGTCGATGGGCTCGAAATCCACACGAATGTCGAATTCAGGCAACGTGTAGTACAACGATTCAGCGACCGCGTCAGGATAGAACAACGCAACCGTGTCCAGTCCACCGGTTTGCAAATAGATACGGAGTTCATGTTTCTCACCAAACTGCCGAAGCAAACCATTATCGGCATCGGTAGGCGGGTCGAGCACGCGAAAAACCAGGGCGATATCGTTCTCTGCCACAGCAACTTCGATCTGCGGCAAGCGCGCCTTTATTGACAGGCTGCCGATCATCTCGCTGAGTTCCGCAATCATTCCATCGATGGGCTGTGCCAGCACCTCGCAACGCTGCATGTCAGTAATGTACGGCGCATGACGTTCGCGAAAGCCCACAAGTGTGCGGCCTTTACCGTAAACATCCTTGACCGCCAGTCGTGCACGACGACGATAGTGCCAGACAGGCCCTGTCATGGGCTCGAGCCACGCCTCCGGCGTCACGCGCCCGATACGTTCGAGGTTGTCCGTCAGCGTTTGTGCCTTAATCTTGCGCTGATGCTCGGGTGTAATGTGCTGTAAAGAACAGCCACCACAGCGGCCAAAGGCCTCGCACTTCGCATCGATCCGATCGGATGATGACTCGTGCACCTCAAGTAATTCGGCTTCATCGAAGTTACGGTGGAACTTGCGCCGCTGAAAAGTGACGTTCTCCCCTTCGAGCGCGCCGGCAACAAAGACCTTCTTGCCGTCGGTGTCTGCAACACCACGTCCGTCATGCGTGACGCCGCCGATGACGGCTGTTTCCGGCCCGCGCCGCTTTTTCCGCGCCATTACTGGTTCGACTCTGGCCAGGCCTGCAGGAATTCATTGAGATGCGGCTCGTCCATGCCGGCCAGCACGCTGCGCACCAGCGCATACTCGCGCTGCAAATCGTCAGCATCAAGATTGCCCCGCATAAATTCGAACCGGAGGTATACCAGCCAGGTGTTCAAAACATCGGTCTCGCAATAATCCCGAATCTCCTTGATGCCACCTTCGAGATACTTGTCCCACACTTTATCGCCACTCATTCCCAGCTTGCCCGGAAAACCCAGCATGACCGCGATTTCATCGAGCTTGGCAAACGCCCGATTATTGAAGTTCGCGAGCACATCCATCAGATCGACGTGACGCCAGTGGTAGCGGGCCAGATAATTGTTCCACTTGAAGTCACGATCTGAATCGCCCTTCTCCCAGTAGCGCGGCGCCTGGATGCCGTGTTTGAGCGCGCGGTAGTGCAGCACCGGCAAATCGAAGCCGCCACCGTTCCAGGAAATCAGGTCAGGCGTATAGCGGTCGACGCCGTCAAAAAAGCGCTTCACGAGTTCGGCTTCGCCGGAACCCTCGTCACCAAGACTCCAGACCTTGAACGTATCGGCCGTCCGAAACGTAATGGAAATAGCCACGACACGATGCTGGTGCAACGGCAGAAAATCGTGGCCGACAGCCTGTTGGCGTTTGAACAGCATGGCCGTTACAACGTCCTTGTCCGACAGGCCATCCAGTTCGAGTAGTTGGCGCCCGGCTTCAACGTCGGGAACCGTTTCGATATCGAATGAAAAACAGTGCATACGTTTGTCTAACCCTTGTGTTCTGCGTGTTCAACAACCGCGAAAGCCAACACCAGGCCGGCGTCATCAGTGAGACTAAGGTGACCGCTACCAATGCCGAGGCGCGCGCAGACTCGACTGCCCCGCTCGGACCAGACTATTACAGGTCTGCCCCAGTCATTGTTTAGAATTCCCACGTCGCGCAACCACACACCGTGAGCAAAACCGGTCCCCATCGCTTTCACCGTTGCCTCTTTGCCGGCGAAACGCATGGCCAGAAAGCGCACCGGGTTCTTGCTGCGCTGGTACAGCTCCATCTCTTCTTCCATGAGGATACGCCTGGCGAAGTGATCGCCATAGCGACCGTAGACCTGCTCAATTCGGCTGAGCTCGACGATGTCTGTTCCAATACCAAATATCACGGCTCGATTACCCCGCACGCGCTTCTAGCATCAAGCGCTTCATTTCAGCGACGGCGGGACCGAGCCCGTCGAAAACTGCACGCGCAATGATGGCATGGCCGATGTTGAGTTCGACAATCTGTTCGATGCGCGCTATCGGTTTGACGTTTTGGTAATGCAAGCCATGGCCCGCATTAATCACGAGACCCAGCTCATGCCCATAGCGGGCCGCATCCTTAATGCGCGCCAACTCATCTGCCTGCCGGGTGCCTTCCGATTCCGCATATTGTCCTGTGTGGAGTTCTACGACCGGCGCACCGGCGGCGACCGCTGCATCGAGTTGGGCGCGCTGCGGATCAATAAATAGCGATACACGGATACCCGCTGCGCCCAGTTCCTTGCAGACGGCACGGACCTTGTCCAGCTGGCCGGCAACATCCAGCCCGCCTTCAGTCGTCAGCTCTGCGCGCTTTTCGGGTACGAGGCAAACGTCTGTCGGTTTAGTGCGCTTCGCGATTGCGACCATCTCGTCGGTCACAGCCATCTCGAGGTTCATATGTGTACGCATGACCTCATTGACCTCCTCGAGGTCGTGGTCCTGAATATGCCGACGATCCTCGCGCAGGTGCACCGTAATGCTGTCGGCACCGGACCGCTCCGCCAAATGGGCCGCTTCCGCCGGACGCGGATACGTCGTGCCACGCGCCTGCCGGAGCGTGGCAACGTGGTCTATGTTGACGCCGAGAAATATTGGGGTTTCTTTACTCATTCGTCTTATCTGTTTTCCGGGTTGCCGCAATTCTACCCCGATGCACCTCCAGCAGCACCTTACGGCTCTTGAGTTCCTTACCACCAAGGTGAAAACCAACAACGTCGCGCAACAACCGGTTGGCGGCACGGAGTACCTCCGGCTCATCGAACCGTGCGGCTGCAATCGCCAGTAATGTGGCGCCACTGAATACGAGCGGTCCCTCCGTATGATCGACCGGAACGGGACCATCCTCAACCCGGTAATCATAGTAACGATCTGGGACGACATCGTCATGCGTGCCCGCGACACGATCGAAGTTCAGGGCATAACCCAGCAGGCTGAGGAACTCGAGTTCGAACTGCCGCAGGTGGGCGGCGACCTGCGACGTACTACATAGTGAGTGAATCGACTGTTCGTAAAGAGCGTAGATCTCAGGCTGGGGGTCATGCCGGTGCAGAAAGTGCAGCATCAGTTCATTGACGTAGTACGCCGACAACAACGCGTCGCCACGCAGGCCGGATGGCGCACCTGAGGCTTCGGCACCGGTCAACGTGCCGAGATCAGATTTTGCCACCCAGGAGACACGCAGTGGCAGGAACGGGCGCAACACGCCGGCCAGGCGGGACTTGGATCCACGGCTGCCGCGCGCCACGACGGCCACCTTGCCGTGGTCGCGCGTCAGGATGTCGAGTATCTGGCTGGAATCTTGAAATGGCCGATGATGCAGGACATAACCCGGCTGTTGCTGAACGCGCCTGCTCATCGACGATCGCTGCTAGGGTGCTTCGTAACCGAGGTTCATGAGATCCTTCTCGTTGTCGGCCCAGTTGCTCTTTACCTTGACCCACAGCTCCAGGTGCACGTTGCAGTGCAACATTTCCTTGAGTTCGACGCGCGCGGACGTGCCGACTTTCTTCAGCACACCGCCATTCTTGCCAACGACAATCCCCTTCTGGCTGTCACGTTCGACCCAGATGACAGCGTTTATCGTAACGCCCTTGTCGTCAGCAATATAACGCTCGACCTGCACGGTCAGGCCATAGGGGAGCTCCTGATGGAGCATCAGCGTGAGCTTTTCGCGGATCACCTCGGCCGCATGGAACTCTTTGCTGCGATCCGTGTGCATATCCTCGGGGAACAGCGGCGGCGACTCCGGGAGGAATTTCGGCAGCATGGCCATTAACTGGTCGAGATTGTCGTGCTTATGCGCTGAGATCGGAATGATCTCGGCGAAGTCATGCCGCGCCGCCATCAAGCCCAGCGCGTCCAGAAGTTTCTCCTTCGGATGCACCTTGTCGATTTTATTGAGCACCGCGACTACCGGCGCATGGGCCTGTTTGAGGCGTTTCAGGACGTCATCGTCCTCGGTCGTCCAGCGGGTGGCTTCCGTGACGAATAAAATGACGTCCGCATCTGCAAGGGCATTGGCGGCGGTACGATTCATCATCCTGTTCATCGCTTTGCCAGCCTTGCGATGCAAGCCAGGCGTATCGACGAAAATGATCTGCGCACTGTCATCCGAGTGCACCGCGAGAATTCGGTGCCGCGTGGTCTGCGGCTTCGCCGTAACGATGCTGACCTTTCGACCCATGACGGCATTGATCAACGTTGACTTGCCCACATTTGGTCGCCCTATGACAGCAACCAGTCCGCAGCGGTGCTCACTCATGGCCGTTCCCCGCAAAAATTTCGAGCATTTGTCGCGCCGCCTTTTGTTCTGCCTTGCGCCGCGTCGTGGACTCGCCTTCGGTCCTCTGGGACAACTCGCCTACGGTACAGGAGACAATGAAGCGCTGCTGGTGTGCTTTGCCCGTAGCCTCAACAAGCTCATATTCAGGTAGGGAAAGCTTGCGTGCCTGCAGCCATTCCTGCAATCGTGTTTTGGCATCCCGCAAATCTTCTGCATCGGGCAGTTCCTCGAGCCGCCGGGCATAAACGCGTTCGATCATTTCCGTTGCAGCCGCAAACCCCGAATCCAGGAAGACGGCACCGAAAATGGCTTCCAGGGCATCAGCAAGGATCGACTCGCGACGATGCCCGCCGGTCTTGCGTTCGCCACTGCCCAGAATCAGGTGTTCACCGACACCCAGGTCGGCTGCCAGCTTTGCAAGCGAAGTATCCTTGACCAGCGATGCGCGTAACTTGCTGAGATCCCCTTCGCTGGCGTCGGGCCGCCGCGCGAATACGGCATCGGAAATGACGAAATCAAGGACGGCGTCGCCGAGAAACTCCAGGCGCTCATTATTGCTGCCGTTCGCGCTTCTGTGCGTAAGGGCCTGCGTCAACAGGCTCACATCGTGAAAGCGATAGTGCAGCGTCTTGTCGAGCCAGCTCTCGGCCTTTTCCAATGTTATCGCTCTTTATTGCCGGGCCGCCGTGCGGCCAGAGGTAGCTAGCGGCGGATTAGCGTTCTCTTGTCGAAGTCCACCACGAATGAAATATTGGCAATGAACGGGGACTTGTGCGGATAGGTAGCTGCAACTTCGAAACCGCCATCAACCGCGGTTACCTTGACGTCTTTGGCTGTGATGACGGACACGCTATCGACATCGAAACGACGTACAATGGAGTTACGGATCGCCGCACGCGTCGCACCTTGACCATCGAATTCCTGACCGACGCCGTCCACAACGCCGACGATTTTCATGTAGTTGAGATATACAGGGGTCAACCGAATACCGGCGAAGGCGAAGAGCCCGACGAATATCAGCAGGATAACCAGGCCCAATGTCGTCATGCCAGCCTGCTGGCGCTTATTTCGCCATTTTTCCAAGTCATTCAAAGACATACAACCCTCTCCGTTCAATCTACTGCGCTTGCATCGCGCTACATTGCTTAACGTAACGCAATTTTACCGGTCAAATCAGTGACTGGCACCACATTATTGGATTTTCGCACCTACCCGACCCCAGTCCGGCATGTTCCATGGCACGAAGTGCATCCAGATGCGAACCGCCTCGCCGACCAGAAACTCCTCGGGAATCGCCCCGATAAAGCGGCTGTCCTTACTACGATCACGATTGTCGCCCATCACAAAGAAATGTCCGTCAGGCACCCGGTACGTGTTGTCGCGTGTCGAAAAATCGGGGTTAGTGACCAGGATATCGTGCACCCTGCCATCGAGATCTTCTACGAACAGCGGCACGTTCCAGGCACTGTCTTCGTCGCGCTGCAGATCGACCGGTTGTCCATTAATGGTCAACCGGTGCCGCTCATACACGACGGTATCACCCGGCAGGCCGATAACGCGTTTTATGTAATTGATGCTCGGATCCGACGGCAGGCGGAACACCATGACATCGCCCCTCTTGGGACTGCCGGTCTCGATCACCTTGGTCTCGGTAACCGGCAGGCGCAGACCATAGGCGTACTTCTTGACGAAAATGAAGTCTCCCTCGAGCAAGGTCGGCATCATCGAACCGGACGGAATGCGAAACGGTTCAAAGACGAACGAACGAATAACAAGAACAAACAACAACACCGGGAAAAACGAGCGCGCGTACTCTACGAGGACGCGCTGACCGCCCGGCGCCTGCCGAGGGTCTTCCATGTCGGTTTTCCAGACCAGCTTGTCGAGTGCAACGATGACACCCGTCAACGCCGTCAAAACCGTCAGAATCAATGCCAGATTAATAATCAATATTCGTACTCACTTGTTTGTTCGCAATACAGCGAGGAATGCTTCCTGCGGAATCTCTACCGAACCAACCTGCTTCATTCTTTTCTTGCCGGCTTTCTGTTTCTCCAGCAGCTTGCGTTTACGCGAGACGTCACCACCGTAGCACTTGGCCGTCACATTCTTGCGCAGTGCCTTGACTGTGCTGCGCGCGATGACCTGACTGCCAACAGCAGCCTGAATCGCGACGTCAAACATCTGCCGTGGAATCAATTCTCTCATTTTTTCGACCAATTCTCGTCCACGAGTTCTCACATTTTCTTTATGAACGATGATCGACAGAGCATCTACGCGCTCGGTGTTGATGAGCACATCCAGTCGCACCAGCTGCGCCGGCTGAAACCGCAGGAAATGATAGTCAAACGACGCGAACCCGCGGCTGACCGATTTCAGGCGGTCAAAAAAGTCGAGAACGACCTCAGCCAGCGGCAATTCGTATTCAATCGAAACCTGCCCACCAAGGTAACGCAGCTGCTTTTGCACGCCGCGTTTTTCAATACACAGCTTGATAACCGCACCAACGTGCGCCTCCGGAACAAGGATGTTGGCTGAGATGATCGGTTCGCGCAGTTCCGAGATTTCATTGGCCGGCGGTAATTTGGAGGGATTATCGACGTGAAGTGCTGTGCCGCTCGTATCGATAACCTCGAACACAACCGTTGGCGCTGTCGTTATGAGTTCGAGGTCGTATTCGCGTTCGAGGCGCTCCTGCACGATTTCCATGTGCAGCATGCCAAGGAAACCGCAGCGGAACCCAAACCCCAGAGCCGCGGACGTCTCGGGCTCAAAATGCAGGGCCGCGTCATTCAGGCGCAATTTCTGCAGCGCCTCTCTGAAACCCTCATAATCATCGGAGCTGATTGGAAACAGGCCAGCAAACACTCGTGGCTGGACCTGCTTGAATCCCGGCAGCATGTCTTCGCAGGCGTTTTTCGTCGTCGTCAGTGTATCCCCAACGGGCGCACCATAAATATCCTTGATCGCCGCGATAACGAACCCGACCTCCCCGGTCCTAAGCTCCTTCCGATCTTCCATTTTGGGCGTGAACACGCCGACCCGATCTGCGTTGTACGAGACACCCGTAGACATGACCTTGATCTTGCTGCCTTTGGTCAGTTTCCCGTTCATAACGCGAACAAGCGACACTACACCTACGTAATTATCGAACCAGGAGTCAATGATCAGCGCCTGCAACGGACCATCGGGATCGCCGTCGGGCGGCGGGATCAGTTCGACAATCTGCTCCAGCAGCTCGGGTATGCCCTGTCCCGTCTTCGCGCTGACATGGATCGCATCCTGCGCATCGACACCGATAATGTCCTCGATCTCGGCAACGACCTTCTCCGGCTCAGCCGCAGGCAGGTCGATCTTGTTGAGCACGGGCAGTACTTCGAGCCCCTGATCGATGGCCGTGGTGCAGTTCGCGACACTTTGCGCCTCGACGCCCTGCGCAGCATCCACCACGAGCAAGGCCCCTTCGCAGGCTGCCAGGGATCGCGATACCTCGTAGGAAAAGTCCACGTGACCCGGCGTGTCGATGAAGTTCAGCTGGTACGTCTCCCCATCGTTGGCCGTGTAGTCGAGCGATACGCTCTGTGCCTTGATCGTAATACCCCGTTCCCGCTCGAGATCCATCGAATCGAGGACCTGCTCCGACATTTCACGGTCTGCCAGACCACCGCATAGCTGGATAAATCGATCGGCAAGCGTGGACTTGCCATGATCGATATGGGCGATGATCGAGAAGTTGCGTATCTGCTTCATTAAAAGGGGGGACCTGGCGCCAGCGGCTAAACCACAAGCTTGAGCGGCAAAAATCGCCGGAAATTTCAGCCGCGAAGTATACCTGTAATCGCGTCGTGATCGAGAAAATGCATACAGACGAATGCGCCCTCGTACTCGACGACCGGGATGTCCATGAACCAGCGCTCATGCCACTCCGGATTAGTGTCGATATCCCGCACGTCGAGCGTAAGCTTGCCCTCTATCAGGGGCCTGAGCTCCTCCAGCAACGCCTCGCAAAGGTGACAGCCCGCGCGGCTATAGACCTGCAGGGCCCTCATTCCACCCTGCCCAGACGCCCGGTAACAGCTGGCGTGTACTGACGAAGACAGCCGGAGCGCCGCAGCCTTTGTCGAGAGATAATCACACTCACCGCGACGGCCGCGCTCACCGCCAGAACAGCTTCCACGTCCGTGAGGCCCGCGAGATAGGCGATTCCGGTCACAAGCACCGTCGCTGCCAACGGTATCCCATAGACGATAAGAGCGGCGCGCAGCACGCTCTGCGGAGCCAGTTCGAGCTGGACCTCATCTCCCTCATGCAGCTCGAGCTGCCCGACCACCAGGGCGTCAAGACGACGAGGGCCACGATCACTGCCAAAAATTCCGGCGCCGCAGCCCTTGCCGCTCGCGCAGCGAGGGCAAAATACCGCAGTATCCACCTCAACGGTAGCGTGTGACAGATCGTCAGCAACTGAGATTATTCGGCCGCGGCTTTGTTCCATGGCGGCAGTTTACAGGAGGTGGATTTCAGTGCCGCATCATCGTCGTCGCGATTTGCTCGACGGTCATGACGGGCACCTCTCCGACAGCGGTAACCCGATGGCCGTCGATGACTGCGCTGAAGGAGTTGGAGCCACCGACCTTCGAATGACCATCAGAAACAGCCGAGTCCTGCGGTGCAATAAATACTGACACGCTCGAGAGACCATCACTGTAGATGATGTGGGTCACAACCGCATCGCTGCCGGGCAGCGTCTCCCCGTGCGTGGCGACTGCCTCGAAACCCTGCGGCATGTCAGTACTTGCCCAGTCCGTTTCGAGTGCATGGCTGACATGACGTGACGGCTGTGTCAGCCAGCGGAAGTTCTCGGTGCTGTAGGACGGCGCCAAGGCGCTCGCTTCGATAGCCTTGTTCAGGCTGATATCGGCGAACTTGACCTGCTCGAGCGCCGCGCCATCCTCGCCAATAAGCTGAGTTTGCAGAGGAAACGCGGTTTCCGTATCCAGCCAGATGCGGTGCCCATAGCGGTAGCCATCATGCGGTCGGATCGCAACGAGGATGGTCTGGCGTCCGGCCACGCGTTCCTCGCGAACAATTGAGACGTCATATTCGCTGCCAAAGCGAACCTCGCTTGTCGGCAACGTGGAAAACAGCGTGGACTGATCGTCCCACTCCTCCACAAGCACGGACTGACGGTCGGGCAGAATACAGTGCACCTCGTTGCCGTTGCGAATGATCTCGATACCGTTGCCCTCCTGGGCGACGACTTTCTCACGAATCACACCGTCGCTGATCGTATGCACAACTTTCAGCGCTTCGGCCTTGCCATCCTTGATACGAATGACCGTACCCTCGTAACTGGTCGTCTGTACAGCCGCTCCCATGCGGCTGAGCCACTCGTTCGGTTCGATACGTTCGGCCATGGCTGCCGATAGGCAAAACAACTGGCCCACCGCGAGAGCGGGCCAGACAAGTGCTTGCAAACGATCCGCCGGCACTATGGTTGGGTTGGTATCGGGTCGGCAGCCGCTTCGTCAACGGCCTCGTCTTCGGATTCTTCCTCGGCCAGCGCTTCCTCGCTTAGTCGCAGCGCGACGAGGCGAGCATTCATGCTGTTGCCACCGAGTTCTGACGTCGATGCGCCATGGCTCATAACGTACTGCCGCAACTGGTCATCCACGGGCCGCGGAGGAACAACATAGGTCGTATCCTCGGCAACCTCTGCTACCGCGCTGGCAGGTGCCGCAGTGTCCGTCCCGTCGACACCGGGACTGAATTGCAGTCCTACGATAGCCAGCAAGGCAACCGACGCAGCAACCGCCGCGCCAACCAGTGGCCGAATCGACCGACCCGATGGCAGCTCCGGCAACACTTCGTCAGCCACCATCGGCCTGTCATTCAGCGCCGCACTGATTCGCTCCTGCAGCCGCTCGACGCCGGGTACACCTGGCTCACCGCGCATGGCGCGTCCGATCTCCAGGAATTCGGCAGCCTGTTTCCTCAGATCGGCATCCTGACTCATTCTTCGCAGCAGAAGATCTGTTTCAGCCTCCGGCAACTCGCCGTCGACAAAAGCGGAAATCTGCATTCTTATTGCATCATTCATAATTGACTCACACGGGCTTGTCAGCCCTTACATCTAGCGGGTCAGCGGACCGACTTTTTTTGCAATCGCGTCTCGCGCCCTGAAAATTCTCGACCTCACGGTGCCAACCGGACACTCCATGGTCTGCGCTATTTCCTCGTAACTCATGCCTTCCAGTTCGCGCAGGATGATCGCAGTCCTCAGATCTTCCGGCAGCGCTGCGATGGCACGTTCCACGATTTCCTTCAATTCGTTGCTGAGCGTCACTCCCTCCGGAGTATCCGTCTCCTTAAGTTTGGCATGCAGGTCGTATTGCTCCGGGTCCTGCAGGTCCAGCTCCACATCCATCGGCCTTCGCCGTTGCGCCGCAAGATGGTTCTTCGCCGTGTTCACCGCGATGCGATACATCCACGTGTAAAACGCACTGTCGCCGCGAAACCTCGGTAAAGCCCGGTATGCCTTGATAAACGCCTCCTGCGTAATATCGAGCGCCAGGTCAGGATCGCGCACATAACGCATCACCAGGTTGACTATCTTGTGCTGGTATTTGAGCACCAGCAGATCAAACGCACCCTTGTCACCTTTCTGGACCCGCTTGACCAGCTTTTTGTCAGACGACTGATTCGACATTCAGGCTTGCTCGCCAGAATTTCCATACAGCCTGCCGACACCGGGATAGACCGGTGTGAGGGCGATAAGTTCTCGAAATTCTGCGTTATTCATCTTTATTCTGTGACGCCGTTCATCCGTGGCCAGGCAGATCGCCCTGGCACCCACCGCTATTGTTATTTTTTCCTGCTCAAAGAGCATGTTAGCAGCTTAAATCTCAAGCTCCAACGTGCCGCCAGATCACCTGCAACCGTCGCCAGTCGGGGCTTGCACGATCATCCCCGAATAGCAGCTCGCCAAATACCAGGCCACGATGGTCCCGCAAACGAATCCAGCCAAATTTCCTGAGCAGCACAGAGCCGCTTTGTCGGCGCGCCGCGCGCCAGGTTTGGTCCGCTCCGAGGACCGAGAGTTCCCCGCTCGCGGTGAAACGCAGTGCAAGACAATCAGCCCAGCCGCGCTGCAGCTGCCAGTGGTCACGGGCCGCGGACCCCACCCACAGGAGGCAGGCAGCCAGCCGCATCCAGATGTCGGTGGGCAAGTGGAGGATGACAAGAAAGCCCGCAATACCGAGCAGCACACCGGAACCGGCGACGAGCCGTCGCAGGCGCGGATCAGGTTTGAATTCGGCGGAGTATGCGGTTGATGACACGCGCGATCGACTCTGAAGACGGTATTTGCCGTTGCAACAAATAGCCGTTCAACTCGGGGTCGGCAAGCTCCAGAACTGCCCGAAACGCGGCCTTATCGTCCTCGCTGTCACCAGCGTAGCTTTCTTCCAGATAGCGGACCAGGAGCTCGTCGAGCTCGCGCATGCCGCGACGGCATTGCCACCTGAGTCGGGATTCCTCGGACATCAATTCACGCCTGTAGCGAGCCTGAAGGCCCTCTCACATTAGTACTTTCTTTCCGCGAGCATCTTCTTGGTCTCGGCAATAGCTTGCGCCGGATTCAGACCTTTCGGACAGGTTTGCGTGCAGTTCATGATCGTATGACAACGATACAGACGGAACGGATCCTCAAGTTCATCAAGGCGCTCACCGGTCGCCTCATCGCGACTGTCTACCAGCCAGCGATAGGCAGCAAGCAGTGCTGCCGGTCCGAGGTAACGATCAGAATTCCACCAGTAGCTCGGGCAGCTGGTCGAACAACAGGCGCACAGGATGCAGGCGGCCGGTTCATTAATGAGCTCCTGATCCTCTTTTGACTGCAAACGCTCCTGGTCAGGCGGTGGCGGCGTGCGCGCCTGCAGCCAGGGCTTGATCGACGCGTACTGCGCGTAGAAGTTCGTCAGGTCGGTAACGAGGTCCTTCACCACCGGCATATGCGGCAGCGGATAGATCTTTACGTCGCCTTTGACCTCGTCGTTGGCCCGTGTACAGGCAAGCGTGTTACCGCCGTCAATATTCATGGCACAGGAGCCGCAGATACCCTCGCGACAGGAGCGACGAAACGTCAGCGTCGGATCGATCTCATTCTTGATTTTGATCAGCGCGTCGAGAACCATCGGACCGCAGTTGTCCATGTCGATCTCGAAAGTATCTACCCGCGGATTCTCGCCGCTATCGGGATCGTAGCGGTACACGGCATAGGTTCGTGTATTGCTCGAACCGTTAGCTGCAGCGAAATGCTTGCCCTTCTTGATCCGCGAGTTTTTCGGGAGCCTGAATTCAGCCATCAGTACACCCTCGCTTTCGGCTCGACGTAGTCGACCTCATCAGTCAGCGTCTGCTCGTGAACGGGCCGATAATCGAACTTCACATCGCCTGGGCCACCAACCCAGCTCAGCGTGTGTTTCATCCAGTTATCGTCATCGCGATCCGGGTAGTCCTCGCGAGCATGAGCACCGCGGCTCTCCAGGCGATTCGCCGCCGATTCGATGGTAGCGGTCGCGTTGAGCAACAGGTTTTCAAGTTCGATCGTCTCGACGAGATCCGTATTCCAGACCAGCGAACGATCGCTTACGGCGACATCGTCGAACGACGTAAATGTCTTACGCAACAGCGCGACGCCCTCTTCCAGTACTTCACCCGTGCGGAACACCGCCGCATGGTCCTGCATGACTTTCTGCATTTCGAGGCGGATTTCGGCGGTCGGTCGACTGCCGTCTGCATTGCGCAGCTGATCGATGCGCGCAACGCTATCCTGCCCCGCATCCTCCGGCAACGGCTTGTGGCGGGTACCCGGCGTCATCGCCTCGGCACAGAAATGTGCTGCCGCGCGGCCGAATACAACCAGGTCGAGGAGTGAATTTGAACCCAGGCGATTGGCACCATGAACCGAAACACATGCGGCCTCACCGACGGCCATCAGCCCCTCGACAACAGATTCAGGATCGCCATCGCGCTTCGTGACAACCTGGCCGTTGAAATTGGCGGGAATGCCGCCCATGTTGTAATGCACGGTCGGCAGGACCGGAATCGGCTCCTTGGTCACGTCCACACCGGCAAAAATTCGTGCGGATTCCGCGATGCCGGGAAGGCGCTCTTCGATGACCTCCGGCCCCAGGTGCTCGAGATGCAGATGGATATGATCTTTGTCAGCACCGACACCGCGGCCTTCGCGAATCTCAATAGTCATGGACCTTGAGACCACATCACGTGACGCGAGGTCCTTGGCATTCGGCGCGTAGCGCTCCATGAATCGCTCGCCTTCCGAATTTGTCAG
This sequence comes from Chromatiales bacterium, assembly GCA_024679535.1. Taxonomy (GTDB): domain Bacteria; phylum Pseudomonadota; class Gammaproteobacteria; order Steroidobacterales; family Woeseiaceae; genus UBA1847. The sequence goes on along the minus strand of JAIBDF010000001.1, from coordinate 40,654 downwards.
GTATCCGCCCTCGCCACGCACACCTTCCGTGATCAGGCAGCCAGCTCCGTAGATTCCGGTCGGGTGAAACTGCACGAACTCCATGTCCTGCACTGGCAGGCCTGCGCGCAACACCATGGCGCTGCCATCACCTGTGCAGGTGTGTGCCGAAGTACAGGAGAAATAAGAACGGCCATAACCACCCGTCGCGAGAATGACCTGATGCGAGCGGAAGCGATGCAGGCGCCCGGTCGCCAGGTCGATTGCGACGACACCGCGGCACTGACCCTCTTCCATGATCAGGTCCACGGCAAAATACTCAATGTAGAACTCGGCATCGTGTTTGAGGGACTGCTGGTAGAGCGTGTGCAGCATGGCGTGACCCGTGCGATCGGCCGCGGCACACGTGCGCTGTGCCGTACCCTCACCGAAGCGAGTCGTCATGCCACCGAACGGGCGTTGGTAAATCTTGCCGTCTTCAGTGCGCGAGAACGGCACACCATAATGCTCGAGCTCGATGACCGCATCCGGGGCTTCCTTGCACATGTACTCGATCGCGTCCTGATCGCCGAGCCAGTCGGACCCCTTGACGGTGTCGTACATGTGCCAGCGCCAGTCGTCCTCGCCCATGTTGCCGAGCGCTGCCGAGATACCACCCTGCGCCGCTACCGTATGACTGCGGGTCGGGAATACCTTGGTGACGCAAGCGGTTTTGAAGCCAGCTTCCGCCAGGCCAAAGGTCGCACGCAGGCCGGCGCCGCCGGCACCAATGACGACAACGTCATAACTGTGATCGATGAATTCGTAATCGCTCATGCGCCGATTCCGAGTTTTAAAATGGCAAATATGGCCGCTGCCGCGAGAACGAAATGTGCGTAGCGGGATAGAAGGAGCGAAGCAATCTTGAGGCCATGTCCGTGGACATAGTCCTCGATGACAACCTGTACGCCGAGGTAGGAATGCCAGGCCATCGTGATACTCAGGAGCAACAACAGCAAGGCGTTAACTGGCTGGCTGATAAATGCCACCGCCTCCGGATAGCTGAAACCCGACAGGGTCGCGAGCGACCAGGCAAACCAGAGTCCCAGTACGGCCAGTGCGATACCAGAGACCCGCTGGCCCCACCAGTGTGACGTGCCGTCTTTGGCGGTGCCGAGACCGAGTACCCGACCGAGAGGTGATCGCAGGCTCATGACGCCACCCACCAGAATGCTGCCGTTAGCACGATAGACGCCACGATGACGAACCATGCCGACGCCGTCGCCTGCCCTATTTCAAGGCCGCGACCGGTGTCCCAGACAAGATGCCGGATGCCGTTCGAGAGGTGGTAGAAGAACGCATAGCTCCAGCCAACCAGGAGCACGCAACCGAGGGTTGAGTCCATGACGCCAAGGAACTTCGCATACACGTCCGGTCCGGAGGCCGCGTCGAACAGCCAGCCAACCAGGACAATGAAACCTGCTGCCATCGCTATGCCCGTGGCGCGATGCAGGATCGACGAGACCATGGTAATCGGCCAGCGATAGATCGAGAGATGCGGCGACAGAGGCCTGTCGTGATTATTCATGAGATAGCTTCTTGATCAAAAATCGATACAGCGCCCGGCTTTTTCCCAATCCCCGTAGCGGGTTGGGTCGAGTCCACCACGACCGCCGATCTCCTTCGATCGAACGACCTGCCGATCTTCGGTCTCTGGTGGGGTACTATCCGGTTCAGGGTCACTCTTGGAAGTGACTTTTTCGGCCTTGTTCTTTGGGTCCCGTGCGCTCATGGCGAAAGTATGCCAGAGCCTTGAGCAACCTGCAGTACCAACTAACAGCTACTTTAGTATGCATTCGATTCAGACCATCAAAGTGACCGGCCCCGACGCCTTCGAGTTTCTGCAGGCGCAGCTGACGAACGACCTGCGGCGCCTGGAGTCCGAGGCGGAAATTCTGGCTGCCTGGTGCAGCCCGAAGGGCCGCGTGATCTGGTTTGGGACGGTTTTTCCGATCGACAACGGCTATGGCCTGTCCGCCCCGGCCGATACGGCCGATGCCATTGTCCAACGGATGACGATGTTCCGGTTTCGATCAAAAGTCGAATTCGGAATCCTCGACGCTGGCCAGACGGTCGATCCCGCCCATCTTATCGAACGTGGCCACCCCTATATCGGAAGCAGTCAGGTCGAGCAATTTACGCCACACATGCTGAATCTTGACCTTCTCGACGCGCTCAGCATGGACAAGGGCTGCTATCCGGGCCAGGAAATTGTTGCTCGAACCCACTACAAAGGCGCGACAAAACGTCGCGCCATCCGATTTGCGAGTGACGCGCCTGTCTGCGCAGGCGACAAGGTGTCCCTGGACGGTCGCGATGTCGGTGAAGTCCTGAATGTCTCGGACCGCAACCTGCTCGCGGTCGTGCCCGTCGATCTTGCTGACGCTGGCTTGTCCGTCGGCGACATCATGCTTTCGCATGCACCCCTGCGCAATCTGGAGCCGGACCCGAAGTGAGTCACCACGAGGCGCATAGAGCACACCGGATCGGATGGTTGCGCGCTGCAGTCCTGGGCGCGAATGACGGAATCGTATCCACCGCCAGCCTGATTATCGGCGTCGCCTCCGCGGGTGTTTCGCAGGAGAGCATTCTCATTGCCGGTGTGGCTGGGCTGGTTGCCGGCGCAATGTCCATGGCCGCTGGTGAATATGTCTCAGTGAGCTCGCAGGCTGATACCGAAAAGGCCGACCTCGAACTCGAAATGCAGTCTCTCGAAGATAACTATGAAGTTGAAGTGGACGAGCTTGCTGAGATCTACGCAAACAGAGGCGTCGAGCCAGGTCTTGCCAGAACGGTAGCGGAACAGCTGATGGACCACGATGCCCTTGGAGCACATGCCAGGGATGAAATCGGCATAGTTGATCACGCCAGTGCCCGGCCGGTTCAGGCAGGCATTTATTCCGCGGCCACATTTACCGTCGGCGCCGCACTGCCCCTGGTGGTTGCGTGGCTCGTGCCGGGCTCCAGACAGATAATCGTCATCGCTGTATCGTCACTGGCCTTTCTTGCATTTCTCGGTGCGCTGGCCGCACGCGCGGGCGGTGCGAACCTCCTGATCGGAGCCGCGCGTGTGACATTTTGGGGCGCGCTTGCCATGACACTCACGGCCGGCGTTGGCCGATTCTTTGGCGTCGTTGCCTGACCTAACGTCTTATCAGTCGAAGACTTCCGGCCGCATGTGCGGAAACAACAGCACATCACGAATCGACGCTGAATCCGTCAGCAACATAACCAGCCGATCCACGCCGATGCCGATACCCGTCGTCGGCGGCAAGCCGTACTCAAGCGCACGTATATAATCATGATCGTAGGACATTGCTTCATCATCGCCAGCCGCCGCATTCTCAACCTGCGCCTTGAAGCGCTCGGCCTGGTCCTCGGAATCATTAAGCTCCGAAAACCCATTCGCGATCTCGCGTCCGGCAATAAACAGCTCGAAGCGATCGGTAACGAACGGATCCTCGTCATTCTTGCGTGCGAGCGGCGACACTTCAGCCGGGTACTGCGTAATAAATGTTGGTTCGCGGAGGCTGGCCTCACCGGTCGCGTCAAAGATCTCGGTCTGTAGTTTTCCGGGACCATAGTTGTCCTTGACCTGGATACCAATCTTCTCGCAATAAGCGGCCAGGTAGTCGCGGTCGCGCACCTTCAACATATCGAAGTCCGGGTTGTACTTCGCAACAGCTTCCTCAACCGTCATGCGCTCAAACTTCTTCCCGAAGTCATACGTCTCGCCCTGGTATTCGACGACAGTTGTGCCGTTAACGCTTTCCGCCATGCCATGCAGCATGGCTTCTGTCGTATCCATCCAGTCATTGTAATCAGCGTAGGCGCGGTAGGCCTCCAGCATCGTAAATTCCGGATTGTGCTGAGTTGACACACCCTCATTGCGGAAATTGCGATTAATCTCGTACACGCGATCGAAACCGCCAACGACGAGGCGTTTAAGGTTGAGCTCCGGTGCTATGCGGAGATACAGCGGCATGTCGAGCGCATTGTGGTGGGTAGTAAAAGGACGGGCGATGGCGCCACCTGGCGTCACCTGCATCATCGGCGTCTCAACCTCGAGAAAATCGAGTGATTCGAGGAAGCCGCGCATGTAGGACACAATCTGTGAGCGCTTGCGAAACACCTCGCGACTCGATGCATTGATGATCAGGTCAACATAGCGCTGGCGATACCGGGTTTCCTGATCGGACAGGCCCGCCCACTTCTCGGGCAGCGGCCGCAGCGACTTGGTCAGCAGGCGAACCTCGCCAGCGAGCACCGTCAGTTCCCCGGTTTGCGTACGCATAAGCACGCCTTTCGCGCCGACAATATCTCCGACATCCCACTTCTTGAAGGACTGGTAGACACCTTCGGGCAGTCGGTCGCGTTCGAGGCGCAGCTGAATCTGCCCGGACCGATCCTGTAATTTGACGAAGCTTGCCTTGCCCATAACGCGCTTGGCCATCATGCGGCCTGCGACGCTGACCTCGACTTGTTCTTCGGCCAGAGCATCGTTGTCATGCGCATGGAAAGTCTGTTGCAGTTCTTCGGCAATAGCATTGCGCCGAAAATCGTTCGGGTACGCGTTGCCCTGCTCTTTCAGAGCATCCAGTTTTGCTCGCCGTTCGGCGATCAGCTTGTTTTCGTCTAGTTGCTTGTCGTTGTTCACTGGTCTTCCGTTTTGTGTCTACAGTCCCTGCTTGAGACTGGCCTCGATGAAGGCGTCGAGGCCGCCATCAAGTACTGCCTGAGTGTTACCGGTTTCAATCCCGGTACGCAAATCCTTAATACGGCTTTGGTCGAGCACGTAGTTTCGAATCTGGCTGCCCCAGCCGACATCCGACTTGCCTTCCTCGACTTCGGCGGCCGCTGAGCGGCGCTGCTGCAATTCCAGCTCATAGAGCTTGGCCTTGAGCTGCTTCATCGCCGTCGCCTTGTTCTTATGCTGCGAACGATCGTTCTGACACTGCACGACCGTATTGGTTGGCAAGTGCGTAATACGCACCGCCGACTCCGTGCGATTTACGTGCTGGCCACCGGCGCCACTCGCGCGGTAGACGTCGATACGCAAATCGGACGGATCGATTTCAATGTCGATATCGTCGTCCACCTCGGGCGAAACAAATACCGACCCGAACGATGTGTGTCGGCGGTTGCCTGAGTCGAACGGCGATTTACGAACCAGCCGATGCACGCCTGTCTCGGTGCGCAACCAGCCGTAGGCATATTCTCCCTTGATGTGCACGGTCGCGCTCTTGATGCCCGCCACTTCACCGGCAGACGCCTCTATTACCTCAGACTTGAACCCATGTGCTTCCGCCCAGCGAAGATACATACGCAGCAACATGTCGCACCAGTCTTGTGCCTCAGTCCCTCCGGCGCCTGACTGGATGTCGACGTACGCATTATTCGAGTCCATCTCACCCGAGAACATGCGACGGAACTCCAGGCCTGCGACCACCTTCTCGTAACGCGTGAGATCATTGACGACTTCGTTGACCGTGTCGTCGTCTGCTTCCTCGATGGCCATATCGAGGAGTTCCCCCGCATCGGCCAGCCCGGTACTTATCGTGTCGAGCCCTTCGACGACCTGCTCGAGTTGCGCCCGCTCCTGTCCCAGCGCCTGCGCGCGTTCGGGTTCATTCCAGACGTCGGGTTGTTCGAGTTCGCGTTGAACTTCGGTCAGGCGTTCCGCCTTTCCCTCATAGTCAAAGATACCTCCTCAACGCATCGGAGCGCTCGGCGAGGTCGGTAATCGTTTGTTTTATCTGGCTGGTTTCCATGAGGATATCGCTGGTTTCGTGCTGTTCAAAAGCCGCGATGTTAGCACGCGTCAGCAGCGGTTAGCGGAGCAATTTGCTCGACGACCAGCTGCGGATTCTCGACTCCACGAAACTCGTTAACGTCAAGACGAAATGCGAGCTGGACCGTACCCCGGTAAACCGGTCCCGCCTGATTGAATGCAATCGCGTCGACAGTCTTGCCGCCACCGGCCGGCCGCACCCTGAGCTTGAGGTGATTTTCCCCAACCGTGCGCTGCTCGATGACCGCGAAATCCCCGCTCCACATTGGCTCCGGGAATGCCGAACCCCAGGGGCCCGCATCCCGCAGCGATCGTGCGAACCCGAGGTTGATGGCGTCGCCGGGCAGTTGACCGTCGGTCACGATGGCGCCGCTGAAATCGGCCTGAGGATACAGCCTTGCCATCTGTTCGGCCGCCGCACTTTTGAATTTCTCAAGCGCGCCTTCTGCGATGGTTAGCCCAGCCGCCATGGCATGTCCGCCGAATTTTTCAATCATGCCGGGGTGCATTGCTGAGACCGCCTCCAGCAGATCGCGAACATGCACGCCCTGGATGGACCGGGCAGATCCTTTCAAAAACTGGTCGTTCTCGCGAGCGAACGCAATTACCGGTCGATGACAACGCTCCCGAACCCGGGCCGCGATCAGTCCGACAACCCCCTGGTGCCAGGAACTGTCGTAGACACACACGCAGGCCGGCCAGCGCTGCGATCCCATCGAGTCGACGTAGGCGAAGGCCTGTTCCCGCATGGTGGCCTCGATATCCCGCCGCTCGCGATTTATGCCGTCAAGCTGATGCGCATAGGTCATCGCGGTGTCGAAGTCGTCGGTCAACAGGCACTCGATGCCGACAGAGATATCCTCGAGGCGGCCGGACGCGTTGATGCGCGGACCAACGGCGAAACCAAGGTCGGTGCTGACACACCGACCCGCCTGTCGACCGGACTGTTTGAGAATAGCCTGGATACCCACCACAGAATGACCGGCGCGAATCCGAAACAGGCCCTGCTGCACGAGTATGCGGTTGTTATGATCGAGCGGCACCACGTCAGCTACCGTGCCAAGCGCAACCAGGTCCAGGTATTTCGCGGGAATTTTGGCGGCACCGGCGACACCCTGCTCCTGCAGCACGCGACCAACGCGAGCCATCAGGTAGAAGGCCACCCCCACCCCGGCCAGGTGGCGACTCGGGAACTGGCTGCCTGCGAGATTCGGGTTCACTATTACTACGGCGTCAGGCAATTCCTCTCCGGGCAGATGATGATCGGTCACCAGCACCGGAATGCCGAGTGCGTTTGCCGCGGCGACACCGGCAACGCTGGACACGCCGTTATCGACGGTAATCAGCAGCGCGGGCGATTTGTCTGCGGCAACGCGCACGATTTCCGGCGAGAGTCCATAGCCGTACTCGAAACGATTCGGCACCAGGTACTCGACATCGGCGAAACCGAATTCTCGCAGGCAACGCAGCACGAGCGCCGTACTCGTCGCGCCGTCGACATCAAAATCACCAACGACAATAATCTTCTTGTCGCGCTTGGCGATGACGAGTTCAGCGGCCTGATCGATATTCTCAAGGGCACCAATCGGGGCGAGCTGGGCCAGTCCATAATCCAGTTGCGACGCGTGGGTCAACCCACGCATGGCGAAGAGCCGCGCGTGCAGCGGGTCGATATCGCCGAGTGCGGCGATGTTGTCGGCGCTTGGCACTGGGCGCGCCATGATTGGTCTTGAGGTTTGCATGATCAGTCGAGCAGCTCGCTGTCACGGCGCCAGAATTTCAGCGTGTCGGAACGCCGGACATCGGCCCGTAAGCCGTCGCGGAACAGGAGTATCAATCGACTGACACGATTCGATCGCAAGAGCTCCTGAAGTTCCTGCAGGTACCGATGTAAATACTCAGGCGACGATTCATACTCGGGTATCACGGCAACAAAGCCATGCAAAGAAGCGTCTGCGCAGGCCTCGAAACTGCCAGGCCACAAGTCGGCGACCGCAGTTACGCTTTCCCAGTAGCCCAGCAGCAGCGGGTCTTCAGTGAACACCGGTGGCTGAGGGCGCGTGATTTTCTCGGGGGCCATGCCGCCGCCCCAGAGCCACAGAGAATTCACCGGCGCTTTCCCCTCCTCTACGCGACGTACATTCACTGGGTGTTCGTGCAGCGCCATCTCGATCTCGCTGAGGATGTTCCGATGCATCACCGTGTGCTCACCGGTCGGCAGGAATTCTCCGGGTTCGCGCTGATCTATGACATAGGCCGGCACCATCGCCGTCGAAATGGGTGATTCGGCCCGCAGGTAGCCGCATGTGCCCAGCCTTGCGAAGCCATAACGCTGGTCCTCGGCCAGCGTCTCCTGCAGGTGGTCGAACAATGGCCTGAGGTCCGACGGTGGAATGCCCGTCCGTTCCAACGCATGCAGGCAAAGATGATCGAGCCGCGGCTCAAGGTAGACAGGATCCGCCGCCGCAATCCAGACCGTCGGCCGATCACCTGTCTGGCCCCACATCCGCAGCGCAGCCAAACCCTGCGCCGGGTACGGAAATTTCAGTTCGTTCAGGATGGTCGCCAGCAATTCCTGTGGGTCGTCCGTCCGCGTCAGATCAGACTGTGCCAGCCACGCACGTAGCGATTTATCGGTCAGCCTCCCACCCCTGATAGGAGGGAGGACGACGACTGCGGCAGTTTTGTCATATGATCCGTTCACGATGTGGCGTCGATGGTAAGGGATGCGCTATTGAAATTCACAAGAGAATTGTCAGCCAAATTGGTGATACGCAGTGTTTCGGAGACGGCGATCCGCGTCAATGACGATGATCATGCTGCGTCGATCGCGCTAACGCCGGAAGAAATGCTCGGACAGTGGCCTGACAAGCCCATCAACGACCTTGCGGAAGACGACTTTGAGGCGATACTGGAAACGGCCCCCGAGATCGTGCTGCTCGGCACTGGCGCGACCAATATTTTTCCGCCACGCGAACTAACCTTCGCGTTCGCGCGAAGAGGTATTGGCTTTGAGGTAATGGATACTGCCGCTGCTGCGCGTACCTTTAACGTGTTGGCCAATGAGGGTCGCAAGGTTGCGACGGTGCTCTATATTTTTAAGGACAGCAGCTAGTCCAGAACGACATCCCCTGAGATACCGTGGCTCTCAAGCATCTCACGCAGGTTCTTCAGCGCCTCCAGTTGGATCTGCCGCACCCGTTCACGCGTTACGCCAATTTCATGACCGATCTGTTCCAGCGTCGCACGATGATATCCGTGCAGTCCGAAGCGCCGCTCCACAACTTCGCGCTGTTTCTCACTCAGCTCACACACCCAGTGGTCGACGATGTCATTGACGTCATTGCGTTGTACGCAGCGTGACGGTTCCCCCGAACGTCTGGCGCGAAGCCGCTCGACCGGCCCTTCACCCTCATTATCTTGGCCGTTGGCGCGCAGCGTGACGCGTTCGTGCAAACCCATCAGCCGTTCGATCTCGACAATATCGCGGTCCAGGTGAGCGGCGATCTCTTGCATGGACGGCGCACGGTCGTATTTCTGTCGCAAAACGCGTGCAGCTCGCAGGCAGGAATTGATGTCTTTAATGACATGGATCGGGAGGCGAACCGTGCGTGACTGATTCATGATGCCCCGCTCGATCGTCTGGCGAATCCACCAGGTCGCGTAGGTTGAGAAGCGAAAGCCGCGTTCCGGATCGAATTTTTTCACGGCGTGAATCAGTCCGAGATTACCTTCCTCAATCAGGTCAAGGAACGGCAGGCCACGGTTGAGGTAACGGCGCGCAATTTTTACTACCAGGCGGAGGTTACTTTCAATCATGCGCTGGCGCGCCGATTCATCGCCGCGCTGCGCCCGGCGGGCATACATCTTTTCTTCGTCCGCAGTGAGCAACGGCGAGATACCAATCTCGTCAAGGTACTGCTTGGTTGGATCCAGCACCTGTCCCAAAAACATACCCCCAGTCTGCTGCAAGGAGCGAATGTTTGAGATCGGTCTTCGGTAGACCTGGGTTATCTCGTCGACAAATACTGTCGCGGGTTAACCGGCTTGCCATTGCGTCTGATCTCGAAATGCAGTCGCGGCTTGCGTTCCGGCCCCTCCCCCATGGTCGCTATTCTCTGGCCTTTTTTTACGTCTTGCCCTTCTTTGACCAGCAGCGACGCCGTGTATCCGTAGGCACTGAGGTAGGTGTCATTATGTTTCAGGATAATAAGCTGACCATAACCGATCAGTCCACTGCCCGCATAGACCACGCGCCCGGAAGCCGCAGCATTAATGGGCTGCCCGATTTTGCCATTGATGAGGATGCCGGTGCCGGAGCCAGGCTTTGCGCCAAATTCGACATTGATCCGGCCGCTCGTGGGCCAGGCCCACCTCGGGCTCGGTTGCGCAGGAATCTGCGGCAATGGCTTTTTCGGTGGCTGGCTGCTCTGGCGGCTTGCCGTGGTCCGGCTGCTGGAGCCGCCTGGTGGCGTCAGTCGTATCACCTGCCCTGGATAAATGAGCGAGCCATCGCCGAGACGGTTCCAGCGCGCGAGTGTCTGGGCATCTTTGCCGTAGCGCCAGGCAATGGAAAACAGGGTCTCGCCCTTGCGCACAATATGCGTTTGCGGATCGTCCTGCCATGTCGATCCCCCGCCGCACGATGTCAGGGCCAGGGAGACGAACAGGATAATGAGTGCGCGGGAGGTCATTAGCCCCGCATCATAAACCACACGGCTATGACAATGATGACGACCGTCGCCCAGCCGATACGCTCCACGTATTGGGAAAGTGTGGATTCGAACTTATCCCCGCCAAGTCGAACCAGGCCCGCGACGAGAAAGAAACGCGCGGCGCGACCCACGAGTGAGCCGATGAAGAATCCGGGGAGATTGATGACCGCAACACCGGCCGCAATCGTTGCGACTTTGTATGGAAGCGGCGAAAACCCCATGGCGAATACAACCCACACGCCGTAGTCATTGAGCCACTGGCTCGCCACCTCGAAATCTCCCCAGTAATGCGATTCGCGCAGCCAGGGTTCGATCGCCTCGAACATGCCCCAGCCAATCGCGTATCCGCCGAGACCGCCAAGCACCGAGAAGACGGTGGCGATCGTCGCGTACCGAATCCACCGGTCACGATCTGCCAGGCACATGGGGGCCAGCATGACGTCAACCGGAATCGGGAAGAACGAAGACTCCGCGAAACTCATCGCTCCGAGGTATCGTTCGGCGTGAGGATGTCGTGACCAGCGCAGCACTCGATCGTACCAGGGTTTGAACAAGTTCATGACAGGCCCTTTACCAGAGGTACGAAACTGACCGCTCCCAATGAGACCTGTTCATAATGATCATTACGATTGCTGATCATCGCGAGGTCCTGGATGCCTGGCGGTCCGACCGGAATAATCAGCCGGCCGCCCGGCGCCAGCTGGTCCAGTAATTTCTGCGGTACTTCATCGGGCGCGGCCGTGACGATAATGCCGTCGTAGGGCCCATACTTGCGCCAGCCCTCCCAGCCATCTCCGGGGCGGAACTGCACGTTATAGATGTCGAGGTCGCGCAATCGTTGTTTGGTCCTGCGCAGCAACTCCGGAATGCGCTCTACCGTGTAGATTTTCTTGACCAGCGGCGCGAGCACCGCAGTCTGGTATCCACAGCCCGTGCCAACCTCGAGGACCTTCTCGCCCTGGAATCCGTCGAGCAGCGCTTCTGTCATGCGCGCCACCACGTAAGGCTGACTGATAGTCTGCCCAAGGCCTATCGGCAGCGCCGTGTCTTCATAGGCGCGGCTGGCCAAGGCTTCGTCGACAAATAAATGGCGAGGCACGTTACGAATTTGCTCGAGCACCGATTCGTTGTGGATGCCCTGATCGCGCAGGCGTTGCACAAGCCTGTCGCGCGTGCGGGCCGAGGTCATGCCGATGCCCTGGCGAGCATCGATCATTGTTTAAGCCAGTCGGCGATACTCGGTACAGCATCGTGGCGCGTCAGATCCACCTTCAGCGGCGTTATGGCGACGGCGCCCTGCTCGATCGCATGAAAATCAGTGCCGTCGCCAGCATCCTGCCCTTCGCCTGCAGGCCCCACCCAGTAGATTGGACGACCGTACGGGTCAGTATCTGTTAGCACCTGTTCAGACTTGTGGCGAAACCCCAGTCGCGTCGCCCGAATACCCGTCAATTCTTCATACGGCAGGTCGGGAACGTTGACGTTCAGAACCGTATCCGGTGCAAGCGACGCACGCTCGATCTTCTTCACGAGCTCAACGGCAATCCGCGCCGCGGTCTCAAAATGCGTCAACTGCGCGCCCACCAGCGTCTTGCCTACAAGTGACATCGCAATCGTCGGCAGCCCCAGGAAACGCCCTTCCATGGCGGCCGCCACGGTTCCCGAATAAATAACGTCGTCCCCGAGATTGGCGCCATGGTTAATGCCCGAGACGACCAGATCGGGCTCCTCGTCAAGAAGGCCCGTCACCGCAAGGTGCACGCAGTCCGATGGTGTTCCGTCAACCTTGAAGCGATTCTTGCCGTATTGCGACACGCGTAACGGCGTCGATAGCGTCAACGAGTTACTGGCGGCAGAACGATTCCGATCCGGCGCAACCACGACAACATCAGCGACTTTCTCGAGCGCGTCGATCAGTGCGTTGATGCCGGTCGCCAGATACCCGTCGTCGTTACTTACGAGGATTTTCATGCTAGGAATGGATTCTCATGTAAAAATTCGACGCGCAGAGCCTTGATTGGCCTGAAGGACGCGCTCACTATACCGATTGTTCAGCGCACACCATAGCCTCAAAGACCATACCGTGAGCGACAACGATACCGATGAGTTTCACAAAGCAATGCGCGGCACCAAACCGCTCAGGAGTGAGCCGCGTGCGCCCGCTACAAAACCCAGGCCCAAACCCAAGGCCCGGTTCACCAAGGCGGATGAGCGCGAGGTACTCAACGAAAGCCTTGAAGACGACATCGATACCATCGAGCACGGTTATGGAGGCGCCCTGCGATTTCGGCGCCAGCATGTCGGCAAACGCACGATGCGCAAGCTGCAGCGCGGCGGCTTCGGCGTACAGGCCGAGATTGACCTGCATGGTATGACGTTGGACGAAGCCAGACCCCGGCTTGCCGATTTCATTGAATTTAGCGTATCCCAGGGTAAATACTGCGTGCGCGTCGTTCATGGTAAAGGACTGGGTTCCGGGGAACGCGGTCCCGTGCTCAAGAATGCTGTGAATCGCTGGCTCAGGCGCTGGGACAGCGTGTTGGCGTTTGTGTCCACACGGCAGGTGGACGGAGGAACGGGTGCCATCTATGTTCTTCTACAAAAACAATAGAAAAACCATTATTTTATACACTTTTATTAATCTTACCTCTATTTACTTTCAGCCGTAGTCTCGATCACTTTTATGTCCCGACAGAGCGTGAACGCTGTCAACGCACTGATCTGGTTCGCTGGGGTTGTCACGAAGCGGCCGGCGTTTCTGGACGCAACGGCAAGCTCGGTCAATTTCCGCAAGATCGAGTAGCTGCGGTGGCATAATTGAACGATGCTCGAACCCACCACGGACAAACGGACCAAAGAAGATCTTGATCGCGAGGTTTTCAATGCCCTTCAGGATCACAAAGCAGGCCAGCTCGCCAAGGCATTCGCAGTCTATTCAGACGTCTTGCGCGTCATGCCGCTGCACGGAGAAGCGCTTCATTACATGGGATTGCTCGCGCAGCAGTCCGGCAAGTTTGAAGATGCCAGAAGGCTTATTCAACGTTCGCTGGAAGTTAATCCCGAAAATCCGGACGCACTGAATCACCTGGGGCAGGTGTACATCCGCTTTAACGATTACGCATCCGCCGAGGGTTGCTTTCGACAGGCACTTGAATACGATGCCAGCCACTTTGATGCCCTCAATAACGTCGCAAACTGCCTGCGGCACGTCGGCGATCTCGAAGCAGCGTTGGCCCATTATGAGCGCGCCCGGGAAATAGAGCCCCGAAATCCTGTTTGTGCATTCAATTACGGCATTACTCTGAATGCTCTTGGTCGCCCCCGGGATGCCATTGAATGGCTGACCAAGGCAACCGAATACCAGGCGGAAAACTACCTTGCACATCATCATCTCGGCGTGTTGTTTGAACAGCTGGGTGATTTTCAAGATGCAAATGCCAACTATCTGGCCGCGTTGCACTATCAACCGAAGTACTACGAGTCACTGGCGGCTTTGTTGAACTCTCCCGAATACGACGCGAATGACGCGCAGGTTGACAGCGCACGAGAGGCGCTAACGCAGGACAACTTGTCGTCAGATACGAGGCTGCGCCTTGAACATGCATTGGGAAAGCATTTTGAAAAGGCACACCAATACAACGTGGCGTTTCAACACTTTCACAACAGCAATGAAGTTAAAAAAGCCATCGCCAGACCGTTTGATATCGACAGCCAAGCGAAGGAGTTCGACAAACTCATCGAGTTCTATACCGCCGAGAAGATTCAGCAACTAGCCCAATTTGGCAGTCAGGATGCGCGCCCGGTCTTTGTGGTTGGATTGCCAAGAACCGGCACGTCATTAACGGAACAAATACTGTCAAGTCATTCCGCGATTCATGGCGCAGGTGAACTCAGTTATATGCGCTCAATCGCTGATCAGATCAAGAATTCTGCAGGTGAAGGTACTCTCTCATCACCAGCAGCACCGCTTACGCAAGAATCGATTGGGAACCTGAGCAAAAGATATCTGGACGGCCTGGGTAAGAAGAGCCCTGAGTCTGCGAGCCGCATTGTCGATAAGTATCCGATGAATTATGTTCACCTCGGGCTGATTGCAATCCTGTTTCCCAACGCGAAGATCATTCATTGCCATCGGGCCCCCTTGGATGTCGCGATTTCCTGCTACACCGTGTTATTCAAGCTGGGCAACGATTTCACTAACGACCTGATGCATTTCGGGCTGTATTACAAAGAGTATCAGCGGCTGATGACACATTGGTCGACCGCCTTACCGGCAGGATATTTCGAACTTCAGTATGAAGATCTGATACGTGAGCCGGAAGCTGTGACAAAGCGACTCATCGCGTTCTGTGATTTGCCGTGGGAAGAGGAGTGTCTGCGATTCGACAGGAATAAGCGTACCGTTCTGACGCCGAGTAACTGGCAAGTCAGACAGAAGCTCTACGATACATCGGTTGGGCGGTGGAAAAATTACGAAAAACACTTGCTCGAGTTGAAATCATTCCTTGAAGAATAGCCGGACCATTCCGGGCCGTTTCAACCTGTCGAAATGCCCCGCTCAGGAAGTCGATGTCGCCACAATTTCGCGCAGGACTGACGTTGCGAACGCGCCACGCGTGAGCTTGAAAGAAAGTACGGCCTCATCGTCTGCGGTTACCAGTTCCAGATCAGCAACCCTGAGCCTCAGACTTCGCGTTCCCGGTGCGACGCGCGCCCTGGCCAGTGCCGCCAGCCAGTCATCCGGACCAAAAGTCGACCCATCTCCAACCAGCTCACCAATGGGATGGACGTCCATTTCTCTGCACCGGCGGGTCAGCGCTGCATCAACCTGTTCGACGTCGAAGACGCTGCCCGTGCCATCAAGGTTCGCCTTGTCGCCTGCTGACAACCTTGTCCAGGTAGCGTCCTCGACACGCGCACTCAGGTACTCGTTGAACAGGAACGACCGGATGGTCGAGATGGCAATGCTGCGTTTGTGACGCGGCAGCCGCTTGCCGCTCGCGAAGACATCGGCCAGCTCCAGGTTATTCCCCGCCCGCCCGAAACGCTGCTCGCCAAAGTAGTTGGGCACACCCTGCTCGCGAATGACCTGCACACGCTGTTCCAGCACAGAGGCATGTTCGGCAAGGCCGTCGCCGCGCAGGACGATGCGAAAATGGTTGGCCCTGTGCGCACCTCGCCGCAGCTTTTTGTGATGGCGTTGCACATCCCGAATCTGCACACCTTCGACGTCAAGAAGACTCCAGTCGGGTGAGTGCCACCTCGGGACGCTGAACCACTGCCAAGTTACTGCGTGGCGATCTTTGAGCCCGGCATAACCCACATCTCTTGCCGGTACTGCGGCGAAACGCGCCAGCTGTCGGGAGACCCATTCGGTGTTGGCGCCCGTCTTTTCAATCCATAGGAAATCATGCTCGCCGTCGCTCGTGAACTCGTAGCCGAGCTCCTCCGTGACCTGGAAATCCTCAGGCCTCTCGCGGATACGCGCAGAAAATCGCGCGGCACTCCCGTCAGTCGGGACCGAGACGTGCGCACGGGCCCAGTTCGGGAGGGACATGGAGGATCCTAATAGGTGGCGTCGGCGACGGGGACAACCTGGTAGAAGGTTTCTGCCTTGCCGATCATGCCAAGGTCAGTACGAGCGCGCTCTTCAGCCGCATCGCGGCCCTGCTTGAGATTAATCACTTCAGCATCCAGCGCCGCGTTGCGGTCGCGCAGTGACGCGTTGAGTGCGCGCTGTTCGGCAACCGCTGTGCGCAGTTTGATGGTCTTGCGGTAACCGTCGTCGGACAGCCAAAGCTGGGCCTGCAGACCAAGCCCGGCAATCGCCAACATAATCAGTATCCAGCGTGAACCGCTCATTTATTTCCTATTCGACCTTGATCGAAAACGCATCACGAGCCGCATACCCGGCGTCAGTGCCCAGTTCCTCTTCAATGCGCAGCAGCTGATTGTATTTGGCGATACGATCCGACCGGGACAATGATCCAGTCTTGATCTGCGTCGCCTGGGTGCCTACCGCGATGTCAGCAATTGTCGCATCCGACGTTTCGCCGGAGCGATGCGAGATCACCGCGCTAAACCCTGCTTCGTCTGCCATAGTAATCGCATCAAGAGTTTCGCTTAAGGTACCGATTTGGTTGGGTTTTATCAATATCGAATTACCAATTTTTTCGTTAATGCCGCGTTGCAGGATTGCTGTGTTCGTGACAAACAGGTCGTCACCCACGATCTGCACGCGGTCACCCAGCTTTTCGGTCAACAGGCGCCACCCATCCCAGTCGCTCTCATCCATGCCGTCTTCGATGGTGATAATCGGATAAGCATCGGCCAGTTCCGCGAGATAGTCGGTAAAACCGGCCGCGTCGAATTGACGGCCTTCTGACTCAAGGTCATAGACGCCGTCCTTGTAGAACTCCGAACTGGCAGCATCCAGGCCCAGCAGAATATCGTCGCCGGCCTTGAAGCCAGCCTTCTCGATCGCGGTCATGATGGTATCCAGAGCCGCCCTGTTGGACGCCAGGTCAGGCGCAAAACCGCCTTCGTCGCCCACGGCCGTGTTCAGGCCCTGCCCGCTCAGCACGCTTTTCAGGCTGTGGAATATTTCGGCGCCGTAGCGCAAAGCTTCGGTGAAGTTCGGCGCACCGACCGGCAGAATCATGAACTCCTGGATATCGACACTGTTGTCAGCATGCGCACCGCCATTAATGATGTTCATCATTGGCACGGGCATCATCGTACTGCTGCCAAGATGGCGGAACAGGGAAATGCCTTTTGATGCGGCTTCCGCCTTGGCGGTCGCCAGCGAGATCGCGAGTAACGCGTTCGCGCCGAGCGTGCCTTTGTTATCGCTGCCATCCAGCGCAATCATGCAGTCATCAAGCGCGCGCTGGTTTTCGAAGTCCCTGCCGAGCAGGGCGTCGCGAAGCACGCCGTTAACATTGGCAACGGCCTTCTGTACACCTTTGCCGAGATAACGAGACTTGTCGCCATCACGCAGTTCCACGGCTTCGCGTGTACCCGTCGACGCGCCTGAAGGCACACCTGCACGAGCCATGGTGCCATCGGCCAGCGTCACATCTGCTTCAACCGTAGGATTTCCGCGTGAGTCGAGAATTTCCCGGCCACGAATGTCCTTAATCTTGATCATTGTCATTCCATTTCTTAGGGCGAGTCGGGTACCCCGAGGCCGTAGGCAGCCTCCTGATAGCCGCGTTGTTTGACGCTCGCGTCGATCGACATGAGCGTTTCGAGCAATTCTTTCATCTTGTCGAGTGGCCAGGCATTGGGGCCATCACTCAGGGCCTTCTCGGGATCGGGGTGGGTCTCCATAAAAAAGCCGGCTACGCCTGCCGCCGCGGCCGCTCGCGCCAACACGGGGATGAACTCCCGGCGCCCACCCGAAGCAGAACCCAGCCCGCCGGGTTGCTGCACGGAGTGAGTCGCGTCAAACACGACAGGTGCGCCCGTACCGCGCATGACGGCCAGGCTGCGCATATCGGAGACCAGGTTGTTGTAGCCGAACGAAAAACCCCGCTCGCACACCATGATGTTCTCGTTACCCGTTGACCTGGCCTTGTCGACGACGTTTTGCATCTCCCAGGGCGAAAGGAACTGCCCCTTCTTGATGTTCACCGGCAGCCCCGTTGCCGCCGTGCGCAGGATGAAGTTGGTCTGGCGACACAGGAACGCCGGCGTCTGCAGCACGTCAACCACATCGGCCACTTCATCCATGGGCGTATCTTCATGCACATCGGTAAGGATCGGCAGATCCAGCTGCTTCTTGACCTCGGCCAGGATGCGCAGGCCCTCTTCCATGCCGGGACCACGAAAACCGTCGCGTGACGAACGGTTCGCCTTGTCGAACGACGATTTGTAAATGAACGGTATGCCGAGCTCGCTCGTGATCTCCTTGAGCGTGCCAGCGGTATCGAGCGTCATCTGCTCGCTCTCGACCACGCAGGTACCGGCGATCAGGAAAATCGGTTGATCGTTCGCCGCTTCGAAATGGCAGAGTTTCATCCCTGCGCCACCTCGGGCAACTCGCCCTGGCTGTGCTCGCGCACCGCCGTAATGTAGCTCTTGAACAGCGGATGGCCGTCACGCGGGTTCGAGGTGAATTCCGGATGGAACTGGCTGGCCAGGAAGAACGGGTGACCGGGCAATTCGACCATTTCGACCAGGTCATCGACGGACAGGCCCGAGAAGCTCAGTCCGGCTTCCGAGAGCTGGTCCCGATAGTTGTTATTCACCTCGTATCGATGACGATGGCGTTCGACGATATCCGTCGTCCCATAGCTGCGAGCCGCAAGCGACCCATCCGCCAGTGTGACCGCCTGAGCCCCCAGACGCATCGTACCGCCCAATTCGGACTCTTCGCTGCGTTCCTCGGTGCTGCCGGCAGCATCCTGCCACTCCGTGATCAGACCGACGACCGGATGCGGTGTGTTCTTGTCAAACTCCGTGCTCATGGCACCTTCGAGTCCGGCCAGGTTGCGCGCCGCTTCGATCACCGCAACCTGCATGCCCAGGCAGATGCCGAGGTAAGGAATGCCGTTCTCGCGCGCACAGCGCACCGCCTCGACCTTGCCCTCGATGCCACGGTCGCCGAAGCCACCCGGAACGACGATGCCGTCCATGTTCTCGAGCACTGCGAGACCCTCTTTCTCAAGGTCGGTGGAATCAATGAAGTGAATGTTGACCTTGGTCCGCGTATGAATGCCGCCGTGTTGCAGCGCCTCAACGAGCGAGATATAGGAATCCTTGAGGTCCATGTACTTGCCGACCATGGCCACATTAACCTCGGCGGTCGGGTTTTTCTTCGCTTCGACGACGATATCCCATTCGCTCAGATCAGCCTGTGGCAGGTCCAGTCCCAGCTGCCTCGCCACGATCTCGTCGAGGCCCTGTTCATGCATCATTTTCGGGATCTTGTAGAGATCATCCGCATCGTACGCCGAGATAACGGCCTTCTCGGGAACGTTGGTAAACAGGGCGATCTTCTTGCGTTCATCCGACGGCAGCGGCTTTTCCGAACGGCACACCAGAATATCGGGCTGAATACCGATCGAGCGCAGCTCCTTGACCGAGTGCTGCGTGGGCTTCGTCTTGATCTCCGAACTCGTCGGGATATACGGGACGAGCGTCAGATGTACGTACACGACCCGATCGCGGCCAAGCTCGATGCCCATCTGGCGAATCGCCTCCAGGAATGGCAGTGACTCGATGTCGCCGACCGTACCGCCAATCTCGACCAAACAGATATCCGCATCGCCGGCACCCTTTTTGACGCATTCCTTGATCTCATTGGTGATATGCGGGATGACCTGAACGGTTGCCCCTAGGTAGTCGCCACGACGTTCCTTGGCAATGACGCTCTCGTAGATTCGGCCGGTTGTATAGTTGCTGTGACGTCCACCTTTTGCGGTACGTACAAAGCGCTCGTAGTGGCCCAGATCAAGATCGGTCTCGGTACCGTCATGCGTGACAAATACTTCACCATGCTGGAAGGGACTCATCGTCCCCGGATCCACGTTGATGTAGGGATCCAGCTTGATCATGCTGATGGTCAGTCCGCGTGCTTCCAGAATCGCGCCGAGACAGGCTGACGTGATGCCCTTCCCAAGGGAAGAAACTACACCGCCGGTAATAAATACATAAGATGTCATGTGTGAGCTCAGGGCATCGTGCCCAAATGCGTATCTCAGCAAGAAACGACAAAGGGTTGGAGCAAAGCACTGCGTGGCTCGCGATGTGCTTTTTCCAACCCTTCGAATTCCGCGCCGTCGTTGGTCAAAGACGGTGTTAAAGTCTACCTAATCACCTGAGGTCAAACAACGACTGTCCACGCTTAGTGCAGAGCAGGACGACCGCTCCAGCGCAAAGCGACCCCCGGCGAGCTCACCGCGTCAGCCGCTATCCAGAGATCGCCCACGGCAACGAGCCTCTCGCCCGCGTAGATAAGCGGCAGCCGGTCACGCATCCAGGGCACGACCCCTTCTTCTTGAAGCAGTTTCTTGAGTTTGCGTGTATGTCCTTGACCATAAGGCTGAAATTCTTCCCCACCCTTGCGCACGTCAAGCCGCAATCCCTGTTCCACGAGTTGTGTCGACAGCCCCCGCTCGGCACCCTTCTCCAGGCGCAACTCGCCCAGACCTTCACCGAGTGCCACGCCTGCATCGCCGATGACCAGACTGCCTGGCGCGTCGGCCAGGTGCTCCGGCAGTAAGTACAATCCGTTGCGGTAGCGGCGCACAGATGCGCCCGGCCAGCTCACGTGCGGTTGCGCATCGACACGCGCGGGCAGCACCTCATCGAGGATCCGCTCGAGTTGTGATGCTGTCGGCATCGCCAGACCCTGCTTCCGCAACGCGAATCGCAGGAGGTTCTTTTGCCGGCCTCGAGTCAGTCCGCTGAGTCCATCAACAGGCAATCGGCCAGGCTCCGCAGCCAGCATCTTGAGATCGAGCTGCGCGAGATCGGCCAGCAGTCCGGCCGCCTCGCCGGCATGGTTAGCGCTGCGTTGCAGCCTGACGGCGACATCGGGCCACCGCGTTTGCAGCACCGGCAAGACCTCGTGTCGCAGGAAGTTCCTGTCAAAGCGGCGATCGGTATTCGTCGGATCTTCGACCCACTGCAGATTATGGTCCTCGGCATAGGCGCGAAGGGTCGCCTGGTCGGTGTGCAGCAAGGGCCGCGCCAGCCAGCCGGGACCAAAACGACGAATCGCCCCAATACCGGCGATACCCGCCGGTCCGCTGCCGCGCACAAGATTCAGCAACAGGGTTTCGGCCTGATCTTCTCGATGATGTGCGCTCAACAGCCAGTCGGCGGGCAGAAGCTGGTCGTGCAAAGCGGCATAGCGCGCTTCCCTGGCCGCCGCTTCGGGTCCCTTACCAGTGTCAGGACTGACCTCAACCCTGAGACCGCGGTATTCAATGTCGATCGACTTCGCAAATGCCTCACAGTGCGCATTCCAGCCTGCAGAATCTTCCTGCAGGCCATGGTCGACATGGACGGCAATGAGCGGCACGTCGCCAGCCGCGGCCACAAGCGCGTGCGCAAGCACGGTGGAATCCAGCCCGCCGCTGAATGCAATAACGTATCGAGAGGGTCTGGCTGCCTGCTGTTCGAGCGCTGCCAGATATTGCTGCAGCTGCTCGTGCGAGAAAGTCACGCTTCCTTATACTGTCCGAAGCTCGAGAGTCGCCGCTGCCGTTCAGCGAGCAATTGCTCGGTCGACAACGAGCCGAGCTCGTCCAGGTTTTTCAACAGGGCGTTACGGATGATTTCAGCCGCTTCTTTCGGATTGCGGTGCGCCCCACCGAGCGGCTCCTGGAGTACCTCGTCAACGAGGTCGAACTCGTTCAGCTGGGTTGCAGTAATGCGCATGGCTTCGGCAGCTTCCTCTGCTCTTTCGGCACTCTTCCAGAGAATGGAGGCGCAACCTTCAGGCGAAATGACCGAATAGATGCTGTACTGCAGCATCAGCAGCCTGTCGCCGACACCGATGGCCAGCGCGCCACCCGACCCACCTTCGCCGATGACCACACTGATGATCGGTGTCCGGAGCCCCGCCATCAGGTACAGGCTGTATGCAATTGCCTCACTCTGGCCACGCTCCTCAGCCCCGACGCCCGGGTATGCTCCCGGCGTATCGATGAACGTCACGACGGGCATCGAAAACTTCTCAGCCATGCGCATGAGGCGCTGTGCCTTGCGGTAGCCCTCGGGCTTCGGCATGCCGTAGTTGCGGCGCACACGTTCTTTCGTATCACGGCCCTTCTGGTGACCAATAAACATGACGGCATGGCCGTCAATGCGCCCAACCCCGCCAATTATGGCCGGATCGTCCGCGTACATGCGGTCACCGTGCAACTCCTGGAAGTCCGGCGCGATAATGCTCAGGTAATCCTGCGTGTACGGCCGCGATTCATGGCGAGCCACACGGGCAATCTGCCAGGGGCTGAGCTTGGCGAAAATGTTCTTGGTCAGGGACTCGCTTTTCGCCTTGAGACGTGCGACTTCCTCATTGATATTGATCTCGGAATCGTCACCAACGTAGCGCAGCTCCTCGATCTTCGCCTCAAGCTCGGCGATCGGCTGCTCAAAATCCAGAAATTTCATATCCATCAGTTCAGTTCGCGCCCGGGCGTGTATAGAAGTCGCACATTATTGTTCCCGAGTAGCTCCGTCAACTTGTCCCGCAATTCGCGGCTGGGACGCACAGCCCATTCCGGGCCCAGTGATAGCCGCGCGGAGGCGCTGGATCCGACGTAGCGCACCGATACATCGCAGCTCCCCTTGCGGAATGGCAGCAACAGATCGTGCAACTTGGTCAACAGCGCATCCCCCTGCCCATTGGTTGCGATACTCAGCACGATACCCTTGGCCCGCGACTCGATTACACGATCGATTTGCAGGACATTCTTGGCATTCACCGTCCAGCTGCCAATAAAGTCGTCATAGCGCAGTCCACCTGAGACCACCACGATTTCGTCTTTGACAAGCAGGTGGCTGAATTCCTGGAACGCCTCACTGAACAGGCTGATTTCCATGCGCCCCGTGTCATCGTCGAGGACGACACTCACCCGATTGCCGCGCTTGCGTACATCGACGATGAGGCCCGCAACCGTCGCTTCGCGCCGCGAGGCGTAATCGCGTTCTCCCTTGTTATTCTGTGGCGCGGGTTCCGCCGTAATGTCACCGAGCTTGCCATCCGAGAAAAAGCGCGCGTCGTGCCGCACGGCATCAAAGGGATGCCCGGTCAGGTAGAGACCCAACGCTTCCTTCTCGTTGCTCAGGAACAGATGTTCCTGCCACTCGGCCAGCTGAACCGGCGCAATCTGCACTTCCTCCGTCGTCGCAGCATCGCCAAGCCCGAACATGTCGTTCTGGCCCGCTGCCGCGGCTTTGGCCTGCTGGTCGGCACTGCGAAGGGCTTCGGGCACATGGTGCATCAGGCTGCGACGTGTCTCGCCGAATGAGTCCATGGCACCGGATTTCACCATTGCCTCGAGCGTGCGCCGATTGATTTTGTCGTGATCCACCCTGCGGCAAAATTGCGCAAGACTCTTGTAGGACCCGTTGGCCTCACGATCCGCGATCAGCGATTCGACCGCGCCCCGACCAACACCCTTGATGGCGCCAAGTCCGTACAGAATCGTGTCGGCGGCCGATACGCTGAAGTGGTAAGACGACTGATTGATATCGGGCGCCAGCAGATTCAGTCCGAGTTGCCTGCAGTCATCCTTGAGCGTTACGAGCCGATCCGTGTTCTGCAGATCCGCGCTCATCACGGCTGCCATGAATGCCGCCGGATAATGCGCCTTGAGGTAAGCGGTCTGGTATGACAAGACTGCGTAGGCGGCAGAGTGAGACTTGTTGAAGCCGTAGCCTGCAAACTTCTCCATGAGATCGAAAATGCGTGTGGCCGTTGCCAGCGCAACACCGCGTTCCGTCGCGCCGCTGACGAAAATTTCGCGCTGCTTCGCCATTTCCTCGGCTTTCTTTTTACCCATCGCGCGACGCAAGAGGTCAGCCCCACCCAGCGTATAGCCCGCGAGCACCTGCGCGATCTGCATGACCTGTTCCTGGTAGAGGATGACGCCGTACGTCTCCCCAAGCACCGGCTGCAGGTCAGGGTGCAGGTAGTCGATATCCGCCTTGTTCGACGCATGCTTGCGCGTAATGAAATCGTCGACCATGCCCGATTGCAACGGACCCGGACGGAATAACGCGACCAGCGCGACAAGGTCGTCAAACTGGTCGGGGCGCATACGCTTGATCAGGTCGCGCATACCGCTCGATTCGAGCTGGAACACGGCGGCCGTCTGGGTGCTGCGCAGCAACTCAAATGTCTTTGCATCTCGTTCGGGAATGCGGTGGATATTCAGGTCGAGACCGGGGTTGGTTTCGTTTGCGATGCGCACGGCCCAATCGATGATCGTCAGTGTCTTCAGGCCAAGGAAATCGAATTTGACGAGGCCAACGGCCTCCACGTCGTCCTTGTCGAGCTGCGTAACGACGTTCGTGCCGCCCTCTTCACAATAAAGCGGTGCGAAGTCGGTCAACGGCCCCGGAGAAATCACCACGCCGCCAGCATGTTTGCCCGCATTGCGTACCAGCCCTTCGAGCGACATTGCAAGATCGATGATCGACGTCACTTCTTCGTCGTCACGGTACAGCGCTGCGAGCTCGTCATTTTGCTCGAGCGCCTTCTCGAGCGTCATGCCAATTTCGAACGGCACCTGTTTCGCAATCCGGTCGACGAAGCCATACGGCTGACCCAGGACGCGCCCACAATCACGGATCACCGCTTTCGCCGCCATCGTCCCGAACGTAATAATCTGCGAGACACGCTCGCGCCCATACCGTTCAGCGACGTAATCGATCACGTCATCCCGCCCTTCCATACAGAAGTCGACATCGAAGTCAGGCATCGAAACCCGCTCAGGATTCAGGAAACGCTCAAACAGCAGGTCATGCTGCAGCGGATCCAGGTCCGTAATACCCAGCACCCAGGCGACCAGCGAACCGGCACCCGAACCACGACCAGGACCGACCGGCACATCGTTATCACGCGCCCAGCGAATGAAGTCCGCGACAATCAGGAAGTAACCCGGAAACCCCATGGATTGGATAACACCGAGCTCAATTCCAAGGCGCTCAAAGTAAGGCGCGCTGAACGCCGGGCGTTCCTGCTCCGGTATGTCGCGCACTGCATAGATGGTCTCGAGCGCCGCTCCCAGTCCCCGCCGCGCTTCGGCCTCCAGGAATTCAGTTTCAGTCTGGCCCTCGGGTACGGGGAACGCCGGTAACACGCTGTCACCAAGACGCAGATCCAGATTACAGCGCCGCGCGATCTCAACGGTATTGGCCAGCGCCTCCGGCGCATCCGCAAACAGGGCGGCCATCTCTTCAGGCGTACGCAGGTATTGCTGCGCACTGTAATGCCGCGGTCTTGCGGTGTCCGACAGTACGCGCGAGTCATGGATGCACACGCGCGCTTCGTGCGCGTTGAAATCGTCCGCGCTCAGGAAGCGCACATCATTGGTCGCTACGACCGGCGTACCCGTCTCGCTCGCAAGCTCGAGACTCGCACGGACACAATCTTCTTCGCCTGCGCGGCCCGTGCGAATCAATTCGAGATAGAAGCGTTTGGGGAAGGTCTCGCGCCAGCCATCGAGCAACTCCCGGGCCTGTTCACCGTGATTGGAATGCAACGCATGACCAACATCGCCGTGGACACCACCTGACAACGCGATCAGACCGGCGCAGCTCTTTACCGTCAGCCACTCGCGCCTGGCAAGCGGCTCACCACGGACCTGCCCCTCAATGTAACTGCGAGTCACCAGCTCCGAAAGATTGCGATAGCCCTCATTGTCCTGCACCAGTAACAACAGGCTGTACGGCCTGTCCGGTTCGTCCTCGTTCAGAATGCGCAGGTCCAGACCAATGACCGGTTTCACGCCGGCGGCGATCGCCTTGCGATAGAACTTCACAAGGCCGAACAAGTTGTTCTGGTCGGTCAGCGCGACAGCTGGCATACCATTTTCCGCGCACTGGTTCATGAGCGCCGGAATTCTGACGGTGCTGTCCACCAGCGAGTACTCGGTGTGAACGTGCAGGTGGACGAATCCCGACGCGCTCATGAGGCCGCCTTTACCGGCGCGAAACTGTAGCGGTGCTGTTCACAAGGCCCATGTTGACGCAATCGCTCGCAATGGACCTGCGTGCCATAGCCCTTGTGACGGGCGAATTCATACTCCGGATGGATGCGGTCGAGGAACTCCATGATGCCGTCGCGTGTGGTCTTGGCGATGATCGACGCGGCGCTGATCGACGCAACCTTGTCATCACCCCCGACAATCGCCTCACCCTCCAGCTTCACATCGGCGAACGAGAGGTTGGGCAGACGATTACCATCGACCTGCACACCGCCTGGCATCACCGAGAGGTTCTCGATCGCACGCCGCATCGCCAGCATCGTAGCCGCAAGGATGTTCAGCTCGTCGATTTCAGCGGGGGTGGCCCAGGCCACCGACCAGGATAAGGAACGCTCCCGGATCGCGCGCGCCAGTTCGTCCCGGCGACGAGCCGAGAGTTTCTTGGAATCAGCAAGTCCTTCGATGTGATCGTCAGGGCGCAGAATGACGGCACTGGCTACCACAGGGCCCGCGAGTGGTCCGCGCCCTGCTTCGTCGACTCCGGCAAGAAGCCCTCTTAGTTCGAACAGTGTTGACTGCTGCATGGATGGTCTGACGGCCCCGTTAACGCCGCGCAAGCTCAATCACTGCGTCGGCGGCATGCTGGTCTGCATCGAGCGCCAGCTCTTGCCTCAGTCTATCAAATCTCTCGCTGATGAAGTGTCGCCGTTCGGCGTTGTCGAGCAGTGCGATGACCGCCTCGGCGATCGCATCCGGCTGGGCGTCCTGCTGCATGAACTCGGGTACCAGAGGCTCCTCGGTCAGCAGATTCGGCAGTGTGTAATGCGTGAGCTTGACCAGGCCCAGCTTGACGGCAATGAAATGGGTCAGCCACGCAACGCGATACGTCGCCACAGTGGGCTTGCGCAGCAAGGCAGCCTCGAGAACCGCCGTACCGGAAGCCTGCACAACAACATCTGACGCGCTCATGGCACGTTGCGCCCCGCCGTTGAGCAGCTGCACAAGCGGCAAGGGGAATTCGGCGTCGTCGAGCTGCGCCATTATCAGGGGTTTCAGGCCGGGCGCAGCCACGGGTATGAGAAAGCGAACGTCGGGACGCGCCTTTAGAATATTTTTCATTGTTGCGGCGAGAATGCCGCCCAGACGCCTTACTTCGCCTTGTCGGCTGCCGGGCATCACGGTGACCACTTCGGAAGCTGCAATGCCAAGAAACGCCCTGTCGCCAGCCGTGTCGACCACCTCTGGTGCTTCGTGTGCCTTCGGATGACCGACAAACACCGCATTGACCCCATGCGATTCGTATAGCTCCGGCTCGAATGGCAGGATGCACAACACGGTGTCTGCAGCCTTCTTCACTTTCTTCACCCGACCGGCCCGCCAGGCCCAGATTGATGGGCTGACGTAGTGTGCGGTCCTGATGCCCGCTTTGCGGAGTTTTATCTCCAGGCCCAAATTGAAATCCGGGGCATCGATGCCAACAAACGCGTCGGGCGGGGACGCTGTCCAGCGTTTCGCGAGTGCGCGCCGCAGGCGCAGCAGTCGCGGAATATGCGCCAGCGGCTCCACGAGACCCATGACGGCGAGCGACTCGGACGGCTCCCAGCACTCGCATCCGGCGGCGATCATTTGCGGGCCAGCGACACCTTCGAAGGTTGCGTCGGGATGAAGCGCACGAATAGCTCGTATCAGTCCGGCGCCAAGTAAGTCACCGGATGCCTCGCCAGCGACCAGTCCAATTCTCATGCCGGAAGTTTAACGCAACAAACCGCGCTCGGACGAGCGCAACGATTCCAGGAACAGATCGAGCTCGGGCTGGGTCTTTGCCAGCTCGGCAATCTCTTCGATCGCCTCGGTCTTCTTCTTGCCACTTCGGAACGTAATACGATAGGCATTCTTGATATTGCGAATCTGGTCCGTTGAGAAATCCCGTCGCTTCAGACCTTCGCTGTTGATGCCGCGCGCCTCCGCAGGCTGACCCGAAACCATCGTGTACGCGGGAACATCACGATTGACACCCGTGTACATACCCAGAAATGCGTGTGCGCCGATCTTACAAAACTGGTGCGCCCCCGAGAAGCCGCCACAGATAACCCAATCACCAACTTGCACATGACCTGCAAGCGTCGTGTTGTTAGCCATGATGGTCTTGTTACCCACAATACAATCATGCGCGATGTGAACATAGGCCATGATCCAGTTATCGTCACCGACGACCGTTTCGCCCACATCCTGACTCGTGCCACGACTCAATGTGCAGAACTCGCGAATGGTATTGCGATCGCCAATAATCAGGCGTGTCGGTTCCCCGGCGTATTTCTTGTCCTGCGGATCATCACCAATCGAGGCAAACTGATAGATCTGATTATCCTTACCAATTTTCGTTGGACCGTTGATAACCACATGACTATCGATGCGTGTGCCGCTACCGATCTCCACACTGTCACCAATGATTGAATAGGGCCCAATCTCCACATCATCGGCAATATTCGCTTTACTCGACACGATCGCAGTTGCATGAATCATTTCTTTTCCAGTTTCCTGACCCGTTCCTGCAACGCTGCAATGCGCCGGAACCGTCCAACTTGTTTCATCCAGCCTTTGGCTGGTTCAGCGGGGAAGCTGGCCAGGTAGGTGCCGGGCTCGGTGACGTCCTTGGACACATACGACTTTGCCCCGACAATGACGTCATCGCAAATCGTAATGTGGCCCACAGCACCACCCATGCCCGCGAACATGCAGCGTTTACCGACGGTGGTGCTGCCGGCAATGCCGGACATTCCAGCCATTGCCGTGTGTGCGCCGATATGAACGTTGTGCCCAATATGGCAAAGGTTGTCGATACGCACGCCGTTATCGATGACCGTATCGTCGATCGCACCGCAATCGACCGTGGTGTTGGCACCTATCTCGACATCATCGCCAATGCGCAGACCGCCAAGCTGCGGCAATTTGACCCAGCCCTCAGCGGTCATGGCATTCCCGAAGCCATCGGCACCGAGGACGGCACCAGGATGGAAAATGCCGCGTTCTCCGATCGTTACGGCGCGCGGGAGTGTCACATTGGCAATAAAGCGGCAATCGTCACCGATTACACAATCAGGCCCAACGACGGTACCCGGACCCAGGTACACGTTCTCACCAATCGTCGACCGCTCGCCGACCACCACATGAGGTGCAAGGTGCGCACTTGCCGCCACTGTCGCCGAATTATCGACGACAGCGGACGAATGTACCCCGGGCGCATAGGACGGTGGCGGACAGATGACGGCTACCATGCGCGCGTAGCATGCGTAGGGATCGTCGTGCAGTAGCGCCGCAACCGGCGAATCGCCTGCGTCAGCCGGACGCAATACGACAGCAGCCGCCTTCGTGGAAGACAGCTGCTCTTTGTAGGCATCGCTTGCCAGAAACGTCAGCGACTCCGCATTGGCGTTCGGCAATGATGCGACATTGCTTACCGCAGAGTCAGGATTGCCGATCAGCTCACAGCCAAATCGTGTCGCAAGTTCCCCGAGGCTGATCGGCATTGGAAGCGTTCTTAGCGCGCGCTGGTTGCCTGATAATTGGCCTCAACAACACGCAACACATCGTCGGTAATGTTTACAGCGGCATTCACATACAGCACACCGTCGCCAACAATCAGGTCGTAGCCTTGCGCCTGGGCATATTCCTGAACTTCCTTGAGCATCGCACGCTGCAGAAGACCATACTCCTCGTTCTGACGCAGGTTAAGGTCTTCCTGGAATTCGGTTTGCAGACGCGTTAGTTCCCGGTTCAGATCACGTAGTTCTTTTTCCATGTTACGGCGTTCAGTCTCGCCCATCACGGCCAGGTCTTTCTGCGCCTTGGAAGCCTGATCTTCGTACTCTTTTTGCTTCGCCTGAAACTCACGCTGACGTGGTGCAAACTCTTCCTGCAACGCATCCATTGCGGCTTTGGTTTGTGGTGCCCGCTCGATCAATGCCGGCAGGCTGACTACGCCAATTTTCATATCCTGCGCAGCCGCCGGAAGTGCAAATGCACATACCAGGGCGACGCCCAAAACAGCCTTTACCACTTGTTGCTTTACAGAAGTCATAAATAAATCCATTACTAATTAAAATGCTTGTCCAATGGAGAACTGGAACCGCTCCAGTTCGTCTCCGAAATACCTGTCATTACCGTCATACCCATTCAGCGGATAGGCATAACTAAAGCGGAACAGGCCCAGCGGCGCCAGCCACTGTATGCCAATGCCGACCGACGTGCGCAGCTCGTCAAAATCCGGTTTGTATTCGATCGGCGCGCCCAGCTTGTCCGTAAATTTAACCTCGCCCGTATTAAATACATTGCCAACGTCATAAAACAGGCTGGCCCGCGCCTGACTGGCCCATTTATCCGGAATCGGCAGTATAAGCTCTACCTGACTCGCAACCAACATGTTGCCGCCATAGGGCCGGCCGAAGCTGTCGCGGGGACCAAGATAAGACTCTTTAAAACCTCTGACCGACTGCGGCCCACCGCCATAGAACTGCTTATATGGCGGTAATGCGGTGGTTTCGCCGAGCGCTTCGCCAATCCCCATTTCCGCGTTCACACGTACCGTCCACTTATTACTCCAGAGCGGAATGTATTTCGTAAAACTGTAGCGTGCCTGGTAGAACTCGACATCGCTCCCCGGGACCGCCACCGAGAGGAACAACTGCTGACGGGTGCCACGACTGGCAAACAGCGCGCGGTTGCGGCTGTCGTAGGTCCAGCCGGCAACCAGCTCAAACGTATCGAATTCGGTGCCGAAAAACACCGCGCCATTGCCAACGTTCTCGATAAAGGGATTACCGTTGTTGGCAACCCAGTCCTGAGCCTGTTGAGTGCTGTTGGTTGACGACAATAACTCTGAATGCTGAAAGGTACCGCCGAAGGACAGCGTCTGGTATTCAGAAATCGGGTAGCCATAATCGACGGTGGCACCGGCGCTCGTGGTCGAGAAGTCTGACGCGGCCGATGTGAACTGTGTGATGTCACGATAGTTAATACTGAGCGTGCGGCGCACACCATCCATCGTGCGATAGGGATCCGAATGCGAAATACTGTAGAGCTTCTGGAACCGGCCGGAGTTCAATTCGACAGCAACGCGATTGCCCGTACCCAGGAAATTAGTGTGCACGATACTGCCGTTCAGCATGACCTTTTGCGATTCTGAATAGCCGATACCGCCGGAAAACTGGCCGGGCATGCGATATTCAATATCGAAGTCGACATCGACAAGATCGGGACTGCCCGGTACCGGCGAGTTATCTACCTCGACTCTCTCCACGAACGGCAGCCGTTGCAGGCGAATCTTCGAACGATCCACGAGCCTGTTGGACAGGTAGGCACCCTCCAACTGACGCATCTCACGGCGCAGTACCTCGTCGTCAACCTGGTTGACGCCGCGGAACCTGATGTTGCGAACATAAACCCGACTTTTCGGGTTCACGTAGAACGTGATCGCCGCTTCTTTCTTCTCACGATCGAGTTCAGGAACGGGCTCGATTTCCGCGTTTGCATAGCCGTCTTCGCCAAGCCGGAACGCCATGAGGTCCGATGATTGCGTAAGCAGGTTCTGGCTAAAAATGGAGCCCGGCTGAGCGAGCACCATGCTGCGCAGAAATACTTCGTCAATCACCATATCGCCGACGAGTTTCACTTCGGAGATCGTGTAGACATCACCTTCGTCAACATTAATCGTGACGAATATATCTTTCTTATTCGGTGAAATTGCCACCTGGGTCGAGGTAACCTTGAAGTCGGCGTAACCACGGTCCATGTAGAACGACCGCAGGACTTCCAGATCGCCTTCCAGAGACTCTTTGGCGTACCGATCGTCCTGCCGAATCCATGACAACCAGTTGGCGGTATCAAGCGTAAAACCAGAACGAATTTCATCATCGGCAAATGTCTTGTTGCCGACGATGTTGACCTGGCGAATCTTTGCGCGATCACCCTCTTTCACATCAATCTTAACTCGAACTGTGTTATTCGGCCGATCCTGGATCGTCGAGTCGATGGCGACGCCATATTTGCCACGGTCGTAGTATTGCTCTCGCAAAAACATCTCAACGTTGTCGAGAACCGAGCGATCGAATGTACGGCCGCGCGCGAGACCCACGCCACGCAGCGATTCCATCAGGTCTTCTGTTTTGATGTCCTTATTGCCATCAATCGTGAAACTTTCGATCGATGGACGCTCCCTCACAACGACCAGCAGTGTGTCGCCATCACGACGCATCTCGATATCGTCAAACAGGTTCTGCCCGTACAGCGCACGAATTGCCTCTCCGATACGGATACCATCGACCGTGTCACCAATATTAATCGGCAGGTAGTTGAACACAGTACCTTCTGAAATACGCTGCAACCCTTCGACGCGCATGTCCTTAACGACAAAGTCGCCCGCAGCCATCGACGACAATGGCAGCAAGGCCAGCAATGCGAAGAATGTGTGTCTAATCTGCAAAGTACTTCCGTCCGTCCCGGTCAGCCCAGGATTCTCGCTATATCGTTATAAAATGCGAAGCTCATCAACAGGAGCAACGCAAGTATGCCAACTTGCTGCCCGATAATCTGCGCCCGATCGGTCAGCGGACTGCCCTTCACCCATTCCGCAACCTGGTACACGATCTGCCCGCCATCCAGGACCGGAATCGGCAGCAGGTTGAGGATGCCGAGACTGATACTGATAAGAATAAGAAAATCGACAAAAGAACGCGCCCCGCGCTCCGCTGACTCGCCGGCGAACTGCGCAATATTGATCGGGCCGCTGATATTCTTTATCGAGACGTCGCCTGTCAACATGCGCCCCAGCATCTGCAGCGTGAATACAGATTTGGCCCAGGTCTGTTCGATCGCCGAACCGAATGACTGCGCGGGCCCTATATTGTCGATCATGTAGCCAACGCCAAGGAATCCGCTCGTTTCACCGTTCACCGTGCGTTCGCCAAGCGTCGCGAAAGTTGATTGCCGAGACTGGTCGCGCACGTAGTGGATCAGCACCCGTTCGCCGGCCAGGGGTTTAACCGCATCAATCAACTGCCCGAAATAGGCGATATCCACATCATCGACTGCGACAATGCGATCGCCCTCTTGCAATCCGGCGGCAACCGCTGCTCCGCCTTCCTGCAGGTTGCCAATAATCACAGGCGCCGGACCTGGCTTGAATCCCAGCCCGTCGAACAGCACGCCAGGCTCCGTTAGACCAGCCGCCGCGTCTTCAGGGATCTCTAGGACCGCCAGGCGTCTTGCACCGTACGCATCTTCAAGTGTCAGCGGAATGCGGTTTTCGGACACAAGCTTGTCGAGGATGCCGATCAGTGCGCTATCCCAGGCAAGTACGTCCGTGTCGCCGACCCGAACTATCTGTTCGCCCTGGCTAAGACCGGCCGCGGCCGCGTAGGAATCGGGTGTCACCTCACCGATCGTCGGTCGCAGCGCAGGTACGCCGTCCATAAACAGGAACCAGAACGCTATGATCGCAAACAGGAAATTAAACGCCGGACCCGCCAGCAACACCGCTATGCGCGATGGAATTGGGCGCTGGTCGAATGCGCGCCCTTCATCAGCAGGGTCGATGTCGCCTTCGCGGCTGTCGAGAAACCGCACATAACCGCCAAGCGGAATCGATGCGATGCAATACTCGGTGTCATCCCGGCCGAAACGCCAGGACCAGATGGGTTTGCCGAAGCCTATTGAAAAGCGCAGCACTTTCATGCCGGCCCAACGGCCGACAATGTAATGCCCAAACTCGTGCACCGCGACCAGAACGCTGATCGCGACGATGAATGAGATGAGGTTTGTCAGTGCACTACCCATAAACTGCAATCTTCCCTAGTTGACCGTCGCCGGAAGCCGCAGTTCCCGCAGCATCACAGACCACTCTAGCCCGAATAGGATGAACCGTCCCTGAACCGCCCATTACACGAGCCCCAGCCAGCCGAGGCCAAGCGCAAACGGTGGCGCGGCCGCGGCGACGGAATCGATGCGATCCAGCACCCCCCCGTGCCCGGGAAACAGCTTGCCGCTGTCCTTAACGCCCACCGTGCGCTTGAACATGCTGACAGTCAGGTCGCCGACCACCGAGATGGCCGCCACTCCCAGGCAAAACGGCAAAAATACGGCGATATCCAGGTTGCGCGACAGGCCGGTCGCGACGGCCAGCAAGCCGACCAGCAGCAACCCACCGATAACGCCCTCCCACGTCTTGCCCGGGCTAATCGCCGGCGCCAACTTGACGCGACCGAATTGCTTGCCGGCAAAATAGGCGCCGGCATCGGCCACCCAGACAATCAGCATCGTGAAAATGAGGTATTCAACGCCCAGACGAAGCAACAGGAGCAGTGCCGCGTAAAGTGGCACCAGAACCAGCAGGCCGCAGATCCAGCGCACCGGCATTGGGATGGCCGTCGGAAAGCGCAGGGTCCAGAGAAACGCGACAAACCACCACGCACAGGCGATCCGCAATATCAGCGTTGTTTTCTCCGGTAATACAAAATACACAAGGGCGAGGCAGGCCGAAATTATGGCGGTATACGCGGCTTTCTTCACGGATGAGGACAGACCCAGGAATCCTGACCACTCCCAGGCGCCGATAACCAGTAGCAGGCCGATAAGCCACTCGGCAACCTGGAGCGGCAGCGCAAACAGCACCACGCCGATCAGAACCAGCGAAATGACCGAAGTAAACACTCTCGCTATTAGCATTTTGTCGCCTCTACCTGGTCGCCCGTATGGCCATAGCGCCGTTGTTTACTCACATAATCCGCGAGCGCCTTGTCAAATTCGGCCTTATCAAATTCCGGCCACAGAACATCCGTAAACCAGAGCTCCGCGTACGCTAGACCCCACAACAGAAAATTGCTGATACGTTGCTCGCCGCCTGTCCGAATCAACAGATCGGGATCGGGTATGCCGGCCAGCTGCAGTTCGCTCGCAAACACCTCTTCGTCGATATCACTCGAATGTAATTCGCCTGCCGCCGACTTGCTTGCCAGCGACCGGACGGCTTTCACAATATCCCAGCGACCACCATACGCCACCGCAATATTCAGGTTCAGTCCAGTATTGCCGGCTGTCATTCTTTCAGACTCGGCGATTTTTTTTCGCAGGCCGTCATTGAGCTGTTCGAGCGCCCCAACGAACCGCAGCCTTACATTATTACGATGCAGCTCTGCCACTTCTCGTCGCAGCGCCTCGACAAAGAGGCTCATCAGGCTGCTGACCTCTTCTTCCGGCCGGCGCCAGTTCTCGCTGCTGAATGCGAACAGGGTCAGGTAGCCAATCCCTCGCTCCGCCGCCACCTCAACGGTCGCCCTGACCGCTTTGACACCCTCACGATGGCCTTTATGACGTGCCTTGCCTTGTTTACGCGCCCAGCGCCCGTTGCCGTCCATAATGACAGCAACATGTGTGGGAACATTGTTTGGCTGGGCAGTCACGGTCAAGAAGTTACGGAAGAACCGTCAGATCTCCATGAGCTCCGCTTCTTTAACGCCGAGCATCTCGTCGATCTCCGCGATGTATTTGTCGGTGACCGTCTGAATATCGCCCTCGGCGCGATGTTCTTCGTCTTTACCGATCATTTTTTCCTTAAGCAGTTCTTTGACATCATGCATGGCGTCACGGCGAATGTTGCGCACCGCGATGCGAGCGCCTTCTGCCTCGTGGCGCACAATGCGAATCATGTCCTTGCGCCGCTCTTCAGTCAGCGCGGGCAGCGGCACGCGAATGAGCATTCCAGCCGTTGCCGGGTTCAACCCGAGGTCAGAGCTCATGATCGCCTTCTCGATGACTTTCACCATGTCTTTTTCCCATGGCGTAACCGTTAGAGTCCGAGAGTCTTCGACGCCGACGTTGGCAACCTGGCTTAGCGGGACCTGGCTACCGTAGTACTCGACAGTAATATGGTCGAGCAGGCTCGTGTGTGCACGACCCGTACGAATCTTGGTCAACTCGGACTTGAGTGCGGCTACGCTCTTGGACATGCGTACGCCAGCGTCTTTCATGATTTCATCCAACACGATGTTGCCCTCTCCTGTTACTCATCGCCTGGGCCTTACGCTCAGGCATCTACCAGTGTTCCCAGTTCATCACCTGCCATGGCCTGGACCAACGCATTCGCCCTCGTCAGATCGAAGACGCGCAGTGGCACGTGGTTGTCGCGGCACATGACGATCGCAGTTGCATCCATCACGTCGAGCTTGTCCGCAATCACCTGGTCGTACGACACCACTTCGAATCGTTTTGCATCAGGATTTGTCGCCGGATCCGCATCATAGACGCCATCCACCTTGGTTGCCTTGAGCAACACGTCGGCGCCAATTTCGATTGCACGCAGACTTGCCGCGGTATCAGTCGTAAAAAACGGATTGCCGGTGCCGGCCGCCATGATGACCACACGCCCCTTCTCGAGATGCCGGATGGCACGGCGACGAATATAATCCTCACAGACCGCATTGATTTCGAGTGCCGACATGACTCGTGCGTGAACATCGAGTGACTCGAGCGCATCCTGGATGGCCAGCGCATTCATAACCGTTGCCAGCATACCCATGTAG
The DNA here is from genome assembly GCA_024679535.1 of Chromatiales bacterium. GTDB lineage: Bacteria > Pseudomonadota > Gammaproteobacteria > Steroidobacterales > Woeseiaceae > UBA1847. The sequence continues at coordinate 3,891 of JAIBDF010000001.1, read as the reverse complement.
TCGCCGGTTACGCGATCCATGCCGGCACGCGCAAGGCCTGCGCCGCGGAAGATATTGCCACCGCCAATAACGATGGCAATCTCGACACCGGTCTTGTGGGCTGTCGCGATTTCGGCGGCGATACGTTGAATGACTCGCGGCTCAATGCCGTAATCCAGTTGTCCCATCAGCGCTTCTCCGCTGAGTTTTAGCAATACACGTCGGTATTGAACCGGACTGTCAGTCATACACTGGCCTCATCTATACGGGTGCCCGCGGGCAAATGGCCGTTGATTCTAGCGCAATCCCCGTGGATGTTCATTACGGGTCTTTATTAAAATCAACGGCTTAAGATGCATTCCTAGCTGGCGCCCTGAACCTGGGACATAACCTCTTCGACGAAGTTGTCTTCCTTCTTCTCGATGCCCTCGCCGACTTCGAATCGAATGAATGACACGACCGAAGCGTCAGCGCCCTTTAGCAGTTTGCCGACCGACACGTCTGGATCCTTGACGAAAGGCTGACCTACAAGCGTGATTTCCTTCAGGAACTTGGCTACACGGCCGGTGACCATCTTCTCAACGATCTCTGGCGGCTTGCCCGATTCCGCAGCCTGCTCCGAGAAAATACGTTTTTCGCGTTCGAGCAACTCCGCCGGAACGCCGGACTCGTCGATACAGGTCGGATTGATGGCCGCAACGTGCATGGCGATATCGCGCGCCAGTTCTTCATCGCCGCCCTTCAGCGCAACGATGGCACCAATGCGTGCGCCGTGCGTGTACGTGCCGATCGGACCGTCAGCCTCTACGAGCTGGGCACGGCGGACCGAGATATTTTCACCAACCTTCTGGATGAGGTCGGTCCGCGCCTGCTCTACCGGGCGACCGTCGCCACTGTCCTGCGCTGCAAGCGCGGCAACATCAGTCTCACCTGAAGCCAGTACCGCCGCTGCGATGGATTCGGCAAAGCCAACGAAATTTTCGTCTTTCGCGACAAAATCCGTTTCTGAATTCACCTCAACGATCACGGCCTTGCCGCCATCTTTGTTGATAACGACGCGACCGTCCGCGGCAACACGACCGGCCTTCTTGTCAGCCTTGGCCTGGCCCGACTTACGCAACGCTTCCGCAGCGGCATCGAGATCGCCATCCGATTCAACGAGCGCTTTCTTGCACTCCATCATTCCGGCGCCCGTGCGCTCGCGAAGTTCTTTCACCATGGATGCAGTGACAGACATTACTTTTCCTCCGCCTTTTCATCAGCTTTCTCGGCCTTGGCTTCGACCTTTGCTGCAGGCTCTTTCTCAGCTTTAGCTTCGGCTTTCTTCTCAGCCTTCGCTTCAGCCTTAGGTTCAGCCTTAGGTTCAGCCTTAGCTTCAGCTTTGGGCTCAGCCTTAACTTCAGCTTTCGGCTCAGCCTTAGCTTCAGCTTTGGGCTCAGCCTTAGCTTCAGCTTTGGGCTCAGCCTTAGGCTCAGCCTTAGCTTCAGCTTTCGGCTCAGCCTTGGTGTCAGCTTTTTCCTCAGCCGCGGCCTCTACCTTTGCGTCAGCCTTTTCTTCGGCTTTGGCAGCGTCCGCCTGCGTGTCGTCAGCCGCATCATCCGCAGCAGCCTTCTTGGCCGGTGCCTTTTTCGTAGTGGCTTTCTTTACCGCCTTCCTCTTGCCTGCAGGCTTTTTGGCGCCCTTCTTCTTGGCACGCGCTTTCTTCGGCTTGCCGTGTTCGTCAAGCTCAACAAATTCGTCTTCGCCCAGCGCAACTTCAGGCAGGGATGCCTTGCCTTCCAGAACAGCATCGCCAATAACTCCCGAGTACAGCTCGATCGCTCGCATTGCGTCGTCGTTGCCGGGAATAATGTAATCAACGCCGTCAGGCGAGCAGTTGGTATCAACGATCGCGACAACGGGAATACTCAGCTTGCGGGCTTCGCGAATAGCGATGTCTTCATGGTCAACGCCGACGACAAACATCACGTCGGGAAGCGAGCGCATGTCCTTGATACCGCCAAGGCTGCGCTCAAGCTTCTCCTGCTCGCGCGAAAGGCCCAGGACTTCTTTCTTGGTGAGGCCCTCGAAGCTGCCATCCTCAGCCATTGCTTCAAGCGTCTTAAGGCGCTTGACCGACTGCCGAATCGTCTTGTAGTTGGTCAACATGCCGCCGAGCCAGCGCTGGCTGACGAACGGCATCTCACAACGCGCGGCGTGCGTGCGAACCGCTTCGCGCGCAGCACGCTTGGTGCCAACAAACAGGACGGTGCCGCCATCAGCGACGGTTGCCTTGATGAACGCGCTTGCTTCGCGCGCCATAGGCAGGCTCTTTTCGAGGTTGATAATGTGGATTTTGTTACGTTCGCCAAAGATGAACGGTGCCATCTTGGGGTTCCAGTAACGGGTCTGATGACCAAAGTGCACGCCAGCCTCTAGCATCTGGCGCATGGTTACGTCTGCCATTTATATGTCTCCGGGTTAGGCCTCCGTATATCCCATTCCACAACCCCTTTTTAGGTGGGGCACCCAGCAGAACGTGCCGATATACGTGTGATTTAGTGTCACCGGAAATAACTTAGTTGCCCCCGGCGCGCGCGCTTTATACCATAGCCGGCCGCCGACGTTAAACCTTTATTTTCACCGGGAAGTTTGCAGCGGTACCGGACGGCTTGTAGCGAGTCCAAGTAAACCTGTTCAGACTGCCCTGCAAGTTGTGCGGTACCCGATTATTGAGCCATGACAGTCACAATCAAAACACCTGAACAACAGGAAAAAATGCGCATTGCCGGCCGCCTGGCCGCCGATGTCCTGGACATGATCGGTGATTATGTCAAACCGGGCGTCACAACCGACGAACTTGACCGGATTTGCCACGAGTTCATTACGCTCGAGCAGAGTGCGATCCCCGCCCCCCTCAACTATCGCGGCTTTCCGAAATCGATCTGCACCTCGGTGAATAACGTGGTCTGCCACGGCATCCCGGGCGACAAGACCCTGAAATCGGGGGATGCCGTCAATATCGATATCACGGTAATCAAGAATGGCTTTCACGGCGACACAAGCCGTATGTTCATGGTTGGTAAGGAAAATATCCTTGCCAGGCGCCTTTCTACTATCGCCAGGGAAGCCATGTGGCTCGGCATCGAGGAGCTGGCACCTGGCAAACGACTCGGCGACGTCGGAGCCGCTGTCCAGAAGCACGTGGAGTCCCACCGCTACTCGGTGGTGCGAGAGTATTGCGGCCACGGCATCGGCGAGGTGTTTCACGAAGATCCCCAGGTACTGCATTACGGCAAGGCCGGGACGGGCATGGAGCTGCGTGAAGGCATGACCCTGACCGTGGAGCCCATGGTGAACGCCGGTAAAGCCGGTGTGCGCCTGCTACCCGATGGCTGGACGGTCGTGACCCGGGACCGCAGCCTGTCAGCACAGTGGGAGCATACCTGCCTGATTACGGCAGATGGCTTCGAGGTGCTGACGTTGGGCGCCGCTGACCGCTGAAATAACAATGAGTTACAGCGAAATTCGTGAATCGTTAGCAGCTGCCGGCGAGACTCTGCGCGCGCGCTTTCTTGCGGGTGAGTCGGTCGTCGACCTCGTGCATGCCCGTGCGGACCTGATTGACGGCATCCTGATCGGCCTCTGGCGCGAGCACATCGAGCCACTTGGGGCCGCCTTGATCGCCGTCGGCGGCTACGGGCGGGGCGAACTGCACCCGTCATCCGATGTCGACATCATGCTGCTGGTGCCGGATACCCTGCCAGACGGGAGCGATGACGGCCTCTCCGCCTTTGTCACGGCCCTGTGGGATATCGGACTGGAAGTCGGCCACAGCGTACGCAGCGTCGCGCAGTGCCACGAGGAGGCCGCTGCGGACCTGACCGTTGCCACAACGCTGATGGAGGCCCGTCTCCTGGCAGGCCCGGAGTC
>JAIBDF010000057.1 GCA_024679535.1 Chromatiales bacterium | reverse complement strand
TCGTAGATCAGGTTGCGATTAGTAATGGGTATGTCGGAGTAGCGGCAGAACGCCTGTACCGGAGCCCCGGACCGTTCTGCTGCATAGAGACCAAAAGCCTGTACCGACTGTCCCTGTAGAAAACGCGACGTTGCGATGAGTTTCGCGAGAGTGACGCCGCCCTGGCCGCCTCGGCCATGGATTCGAATTTCAATCATCTTGGCACCGACAAGACTATATAGTCTCCGGGCGCCCAGCCAAATAAGTACATGCCGCCAATTTTCGCAGCAAGCAGGCACTATCCAGCCCATTGATATTAAAGGGGTTTTTATTTCCTGCAGGGCCGGCGCGCAAGGAACCGCGAACGTCGCCCGGCGTTGTCAGGCCGGTTCCGCAAAATCCCGCGGAAGGTAGCGGACCAGCATCGCGAAGGCGTCAATTGCGCCGACGTCGGTGCCGCCAGGCATCGGAATTTTCACCACGTGCCCGGAGCCCGGCGCCACATCGACCGCCTGGTCGTCCTTGTTTCTTATCTCCGGCAGGTCGAATGTGATGTTGCCCGAGGGTGTTACCAGTTCCATCAAATCGCCCGCAAAGAACCGGTTCTTGACGTCGATGGTCAGCCACTGGTCGTTAATGTCCAGCATCTCCCCAACCAGTTGCTGCCGATCCGAGGCAGAGGCGCCCTGTTCGTAGTTCTGATATTCCTTCGGCGGGTGGCGCCGGTAGAAGCCCTCCGTGTAGCCGCGATTGGACAGGCCCTCAAGTTCGTCCATCATGCCCATGTCGAATTCACGGCCCGCCGCGGCATCTTCGATCGCGCGGTGATACACCTGCGTCGTGCGTGCGGTGTAGTAGGCGGACTTCGTACGACCCTCGATTTTCAGGGAGTCGATGCCCATTTTTGCCAGTTCATGCACGTGTTGCACCGCGCGCAGGTCGCGGGAGTTCATGATGTAGGTACCGTGCTCGTCTTCATAGGCAGGCATCAGTTCACCTGGCCGTGTTTCTTCCTCCAGCAGGGCTGCTTTCATCTCCACGGGTTCCGCTTTCGCGGGTTCGAATTCGACAGGCACGACGTCACCTGTGCTCGTTTCGCGGCCCTCGTAGGCGTTGTACTTCCAGCGACAGGTGTTCGTGCAGGCCCCCTGGTTGGAGTCGCGATGTGACAGGTAGCCAGACAGCAGGCAGCGTCCCGAGTACGCGATGCACAGTGCCCCATGCACAAAAACCTCGAGTTCCATGTCAGGGCACTCCTCACGAATCTGGGCGACTTCCTTAAGTGACAGTTCGCGCGAGAGGATAATGCGGGTCAGGCCCATGGACTGCCAGAATTTCACCGCCGCATAGTTGACGACGTTTGATTGCACTGACAGGTGAATCGGGACGTGTGGGAATGCCTCGCGCACCATCATGATCAAGCCGGGATCAGACATAATCAGGGCATCCGGCCCCATCGCGATGATCGGTTCGAGATCGCGCATGTAATTCTTGAGCTTGTTGTTGTGGGGGGCGATGTTGCTGGCAAGGAAGAACTGCTTGCCGGCGGCGTGTGCCTCCTCGATGCCCTGCGCGAGGACCTCTTCCTTGCTGAACTCATTGTTGCGAACGCGCAGGCTGTAGCGCGGCTGCCCCGCATAGACGGCATCGGCACCGTACGCGAAGGCGAAGCGCATATTCTTCAAAGTGCCGGCAGGCGAGAGTAATTCGGGTTTCTTCATGGGATGGGCGTCGGCGAAAACCGGGCATTATACGCGCCCGGCAGCTAAATCACGGGATATCTGTTTGGCTATACGTAGTTGAACTTATTGTGTGAAATTAACACTGTGAAATTCTTTTTGTAAAATTTTAAACAATACTTTCGTAGTATCAGGTCAAGGCTTCTGTTCGGGGAAGCCGCAAACCAGATCCTACGGGAGGATTGTGATGCAACATACGACACTGCAGAAAAAGGAAACCCAGCCAGGTATTTTAGCCAACGAGCTGTGCCGCCAGTCGCAAGGAGACGCCGGACTGCTCGAAAACACCGCTAGAATCCTCGATAACCTCATTCCGCTCAGGAACGCGAGCCACGCCGACGTTGTTGAGTACCGGGTGGAAATCCCGATGCGCTACGCCGAATGCCACGCTGTACTGGCCGATGGCAGCAAGGTTCGCTTTATGAATCCTCGCAAGTTCCTCGGCTGGTCGAGCCACGAGGCGCGTCGCTCACTGCTGTTCCGCAACAACGACATCACACTTGAAGTCGAAGTCGATAATCACGCCGCTGAAAAAGAGCGCAGCACCGTGCGCAGCATCAATCTTCAGGCGGCGATGCGTGAAGGCGCGAACCGGATCAAGAAGTTCATCGGGATTAACGGCGACCAGCTTATTCTGCCGGCGATGTAAGGTAGTAAATTTCCTGGAAGTCGATGGTGGCCAGGTCGTCGACGACAAGTGCCGCCCCCTACAAATTGTGTCCCCAGGTGTCGATGCCAGGCGTAATAACGGTTGCGATTCCCGCCGCAACTGACGCCAGTAGCCCGTTTCCCGAACCTTCGATGGCAAGGCGCCAACCACGGGTTTACCTTACCGGCGGTGTTTCCCACCCTTCGGGCATCGGACCGTTGTCCGCGATGATCTCGCGATGGGCGCTCCAGGTGATCTGAATGGCTTCCGGCGTACCGATGCCGGCACCACGCGGATCGCCACTCGGGCCAAACCAGTGATTCTGCGGCGCGCCCGTCGTACGCGCCCGCATACCGCAATACGTCGTGCCGTTCACCGTCGCGCCGAGAACCTTTTGCTGGAACAGGATATCCGCGCTGACCACGGCGGCCGTCAGATGATTCTCCATTTGCTCGCACATAGCGAGCACCGTATCGATCTCGTCGTCGCCATAAGTCACCACGATCTGGAAAGGACCGAACAATTCCCTTGCGACCACATCGAATGCCTCGCCCTGCATGGCGCTCAACGGGACCCTGATTGCTGTCGGCTCATAGGCACCGAAGCAGTCCGGAATTGAATGGCCGGTTAACGGCTTGCCACCAAAGAGGAGCTCTGTACCGTCCACAGCCAGGACTGCGTCGATGTGTCCTTTGATCTGCTGGTTCGTCCATGAGAGCACCGGGCCGACAGTCAGATCGTCGAGACCGCGGCGTGCCGCGAGTTTCTGCAGTTTCGGGAGCAGTGAATCCGTCCAGTTATCGTGCACGAACAGCGCGCTCTGTGCCGAGCACTTCTGGCCTGTCGCGTTGTACGCGTCTTCGTCGCATTGCCACGCAACGTAATCGAGCCAGCCTGCGTCGTAGTCAGGTCCGATGATTTTCCAGTCGAACCCGGCGTCCTCAAGACGCACGCGGCCGTTAAGCGTCTCGGCAACACGTTCCGCGACGGTGCTCGATCCCGTGAATTGTGCGAGTCGAATCGTATCGGCCGCTTCTGTAATCAGTTCACCCATCTTCTCCCCACGACAATGCACGTAGTCGAGGTCGGCCGGGTCGAGTCCACAGTGAATTAGCATGCGGATGAACTGATCGAAGACCACGCTGACCTTGGAGTCCACTTTGACCAGGGGACGATTGCCCATGAACAATGCGCCCATGGTTTGCAGCGCCGGGATTTCAAGCGGGAAGTTGAATGGAGCGACGACCACGACCGGGCCAAATGGCCAGCGGTAACCACGTGACTCCTGTCCCTGGTGGTCGCCCGGGTTGGAAAAGCCGCGCGCAAGAAAGCGCACGCCGTCACCCGCGAAATTCTCGAGGAAGACGCGCGTGACACGCACTTCGGCGAGGCACTGTTGCCAGCTCTTGGGCATTACGCGCTGCGTCAGCTTGGTAAAGAATTCCTCAACTTCGGGCGTGGCGAGCAGGGCAGCCGAACGGGCGCAGACGCTGCCAAGGTGCACGTACCGCTCATTGTTGCGCAGCGGGTTGTGCAGGCCGGGCTTCGGACAGCTTTCGAGACCCTCTATGAAGCGTGCCATATCCTGAGTGTCCGGCACCTGGAGAAAGGCATCACCGTTCATGGGGTCCACGATATCGTCACGATACGTGCCGACGTCTGTCCAATGGCCTCCGGCCAGGTTTTGCAGCCGGCCGGGCTCGCTGCCTGTCATGCCCGCAAACGGATCAACCGTCGCGAATGTCTTCCACGATGCTGTCATGCTGGGTGTCCTGGATGGTGATGTCGCCGCATTGTACTCGACCTTAGCGGCGGTTACTTCTTCACCTGCAACATGAACTCGGCGGCTGCCATTCGGACATCCTCAGAAAGGTAGTTCTGCGGCGGCATTTCGGGATAGTCATCGCGCTTCTTGCTTGGGCTGGTGATGTAATCGACGATCCCCTGAGGATCGTCGGCGTACAGCGCCTGGATGATCTGCGTTGGTGGCCCGATCATCTTGACGCTGTAGGAATGGCAGCCGGCGCAAATGCCATAATAAGCGCGTTTTCCCATATCCTCGGCCGCGATCTCACGCCGCGCGGCCGGTTCGTCCAGCAGGTAGGTGGTTACTGCGGCCGTGGTAGTGAACCCGCAGGTGCCGAAATCCCTGAGTCCGACGGTCACGTATTTATCGTGGTCGAGGATACAGCTGTTGCGGCTGTTGCCGACGTTCAGGATCTGGACGTCGCCGTCGACGAGTTCCAGCGTTTTGAGCGCAGTAATCTCGGGAATGGGCTGGTAGCCGTTGTTCCACATCATGTTGTCGAGAATCGAGATCTCATCCGAATTTGGATCGGCGTCGGGGTCCAGTGTGACGTTCGCGGCGTTCATATGGTCCGTAATCAGGATGCCGATCACCTGGTTGCCGGTAATAATGTTGCCCTCTATGGTCGTCTGGTCACCGGCCATATTGAGGATGCCCGTACCGGCCGGGATTCCGGACACCGTTGAACCAGGGATACCGAAGTTCGGTGTGTTGTTATTCACGACAAAATTGTTGCGCACGATCGTGTCAAAAGTCGTCTTGATCGGCAGACCCGGTGTAATAAACACGAGAATGCCGCCTGTGTTGTCATGCGCATAGTTGTTCTCGACGATCGAATGGCGAGTGTTTTCGATTTCGATACCGGCGACGTTGTCGAAAACTTCGTTGTGCGCGACATGGATGTTGTCGCACATGCCGATGTAAATAGCGGCGTCCTCAATGCCGCTAAGGACGTTGTGAGTGACCAGGCCATTGGTGCCGAATTCGGGGAAGATGCCGTAGACGCCGGTATCAACAATCCTGTTATTGCGGATCAGGAAGTTGTTGCCTGCCTGACCCATGATTGCGTTGCCTTTGTAGTGCTGGATCTGCAGGTTCTCTACGGTGATGTCGTTACCGGAATAAAGAACTGCGTCATTCAGTTTGGATTCGCCTTCCATGACCGGCCAGACATCATCAATGACGACACCACTCAACACGATGTCGTCTTTGTCGATATAGACGGTTTCGTGATACGTACCGGGGAAGATCTTGATGATATCCCCGGACTGCGCTGCAGCTACGGCCACCTGGATTGAGTCACCATCGCGAACCTCATGCACGGCTCCTGTACCCGAACCCCCGACCGACCGCGTCAATGCGCTGCCGCTGGTCGCCTCGACGCGGTAACGCGCGCTGTCGCCAACCACAGTGTCGCGGTTGTCGCCTGCGAATTTCATGCCGCCGATAGCACCGGCGACGAGCAGCGCAATGGCTGCGATAACCAGACCCAGCTTCTTCCCCATGTCTTTTTTTTCTCCCGGCGCTAATTCTGATTCGATTGGCTCAAGCGCGTTGTCAGCGCCTGTGGCAACGTACCGATTGGCAGCAAACCTGACGGCACCGTCTCTGGTATCTGAGGTTTGAAGCGCTCATCGCTCAGAGTACCGAGAAAATCGACCAGGCGATCGAGTTCGTCGTCGCTCAGGTTTGGCTCCCAGATATGCCAGTGCACGCTAACGCGTTTCTTTTCCTCGTCGGGCAGTGCGTGGCCGCGACCCAGCGTGTAGAACTCGGCGGCCTCACGCAGCGTAGCGAAAGTACCGGAGTGCATGTACGGCGCGGTTTGTTCAACATTGCGCAGGCTCGGCACCTTGAAGCCGCCGCGTAGTCCCGGATTCTCATAAACCGTTTCGGCCCCGGGATCGAACGCCCGTCCATCGGCTTCCCGAACGCCAATGACTGCGATTTGCTGATTCGTAAACAGCGGCGGCGTGTGGCATTCGGCGCAACGTGCGACAAACGAGCGGAAGATATTCATGCCTGCCTTTTCCGGCTCGGTCAGGGCGTCGTGATAGCCATGCGCGTACTGATCATAGCGGCTGTTCAGGGAAACCAGTGATGTCTGGAATGCCGCAATAGCCGTGTATATCTGATCGAGCGTGGGTGGATCTGCGCTACCCGGATAGGCATCGCTGAACAGCCCCACATAGGTTTCATTCGCCGCGATTTCGGCCAGAAGTCTTGCCGGACTGGTGCCCATTTCCTTCGCCGCATACAAGGGCCCTTGCATCTGTTCCTCCAGGGAACCGGCGCGCGCATCCCAGAAGAACGTGTCCAGGAAGGCAACATTCCAGAGGCTCGGGGCAGCCCGGTCGACCTCGGCACCGCCAACGCCAACACTGCGCGGACGGCCGTCTGCGAACCCGAGATCCGGGTGGTGACAGCTGGCACAGGAAAGTGTGTTGTTGCCGGATAGCAGCGGATCGAAGAACAGGTAACGACCCAGGTCGATCTGTTGCGGGGAAAATCCGTCACGCGCTGCGGGTAAACCCGTCCTGGGGCCGCCCACACCGGCATAGCGCAGCGAATCGTAGTTCTGGTACAGCGTGCGCAACTCGCACGCGTTAGCGTCGGTCAGTTCAAATCCAGGTGGGCAATAATCCCGCAGTTCAATTGAAGTATCGGCAAATGTTGGCAGGCACAGAGCGAGTACGGAGATACCTGCCAGGTATCTCCTACTGCTGCGCGTCTTGCTCATTCAGGAACGCAGCAATATCGTTGAGTTCGTCCTCGGAAACGGTCTTGGCCATCATCGCCATTTGCTGTCCGTACTTCGAATCCTCGTGCACCCCGCGCATACTTTCCTTGAATTTCCCGACCTGGCGAATCAGGTACCAGTCGCCAATGATGGTCAGGCGAGGCGTAAACAGGGCCTCGTTACCCCAGCCCTGGCCCCCATGACAGGCGCCGCATTTACTGGTGAACAACTTCTGGCCATTAACGATGTCGCCTTCGACGGTCGCTGCGGGTTGCGCCGCCGGCATAGCTGCGATGTAAGCCGTAACGTTTGCAACAGCGTCGCCATCCGTCAGCATGGCTGCCATCGGGAGCATCTGTGCACCGGTCGTGTCGCCCGGCTCCTTGCCGCGTTTGCCACTCTTGAAGTCCCACAGCTGGCGTGCGAGATAAGACTCGGACTGGCCGGCAATACCCGGGGCGTTGAGTGCCGCATTGCCAGCACCATCCGCACCGTGACAGGCTATGCAGGCTGCATAGAGCGCCTCGCCGGATTCAGCGTCGCCAGCAGCGGCAAAACCAGGAAGAAGAAGGGCCGTTAGCAGAAAAATCGATGGTCGAAAGTTCATTGTCTGGGCGTTCCGGAGGTGTCAATATCGATGAGCCATCAAGTTTGGACAAGCGTACAACTGAAAACAAGTACGGGATAAGCGTATGTCAGGGCAGGAAAGCGAAATTGTCATTGTCGGAGCAGGGATAGCAGGGCTGGTCGCGGCCTATGAATGCCTGGAGCAAGGCAGGACGGTAACTATTATCGACCGCCATCGAGCGGAAAATGTCGGTGGGCTGGCACGTACAGCATTCGGTGGCATGGCGCTTGTCGGAACACCGTTACAGCGCAAGATGGGCATCAAGGATAGCCCCGAGTTGGCATTGTCAGATTGGCGCTCCTTCGCCGAGTTCGGTGATGCGGACGTATGGCCCGACCGGTGGGCCGAGGTGTACGTCGAGCAGAGCGCGGAAAAGGTCTTTCACTGGCTGCGTGAGAAGGGCCTGCGATTCATGCCGGCGGTCAACTGGGTGGAGCGCGGCAATTTTCTGCCGGGCAACAGCGTGCCCAGGTATCACATTCTGTGGGGAACGGGTCGTGGCCTGGTCCTTCGCTTCGTAGACCTGCTCGCGGAGCACCGCAATGCCGACAAACTGCACTATGTATTCGGTTGCCGTGTCGAGGATCTCGTCATCGAAGACAGCCGCGTTGTCGGTTGCCGCGGAGTTATCGAGGCAACGGGTGAAGAGCGCGAGTTTCGCGGTGACCAGACGATGGTCGCAACGGGTGGCATCAACGGTAATCTGCAGAAAGTCAGAGACCACTGGTACTGGGGTGAAGCGCCGGATGACCTGTTAAATGGTTCGCATCCATTCTGTGATGGCGCGATGCACGACGTTGTTGAACGGCAGGGTGGCGTGGTTACTCATCTCGAGAATATGTGGAACTATGCGGCCGGCATTCCGCATCCTTTCCCGCAGTTTGAGGGCCATGGTCTTAGCCTGATTCCGTGCAAATCCGCATTGTGGCTCGACCACACTGGCAAACGCATTGGGCCCGAGCCACTCGTAACCGGTTTCGATACAAACGACATGTGTGGACGCTTGTCGTCCATGGAGAAATCCTGGAGCTGGCAGGTTCTCAACTGGCGTATTGCTGCCCGCGAGTTTGCGATCTCGGGTTCTGAACACAACCCGCACATTCGTGACAGCCGCTTGCTACCGTTCCTCAAGGAAACGTTGCTGGGTAACCATCGGCTAATTCGGCAAATGCAGGAGGAGAGCGATCATTTCATCGTGGCCGACAGCCTGCCCGAATTAGTTGAGAAGATGAATGCACTGGACGGCGATAACCTGGTTGAGATCGACAATATCTCCCGTTCGATCGAGACGTTCGACGACAATGTTCGCCGCGGTCAAGGACTATGGAACGACGATCAGATTCGTCGCATCGTGCATGCTCGCGCGTGGCGCTCGGATCGCATTCGCACCTGCAAGCCAAAACCCCTGATGGATCATGGTCCGCTGATTGCAATCAAGCTGCGGCTGATAACCCGGAAGAGTCTCGGCGGTATCCAGACGGACCTGGCAAGTCGTGCGCTCGATCGCAATGGCAGTCCGATCGCCGGGCTTTATGCGATCGGTGAGGCGGCCGGCTTCGGCGGCGGTGGTGCGAGCGGTCGACGTTCTTTGGAAGGCACCTTCCTGTCGGGCTGTATCCTGACGGCGAGGGCGGCCGCAGAATCGCTCGACTAGGGTCGCTCGAGCCAATACCAAATTGTTCGCATCAATCGTCGAGGTGGAGGTTGACACGCCGATTGTGGCGGCCTTTTTTCTCCACTTTGCCGATACGGACGGCGCCAACTTCGGATGTCGAGCGAAGATGTGTGCCGCCACAGGGTTGCAGGTCGATACCTTCGATCTCCAATAAACGAATGGCACCCTTGCCGCGCGGCGGCTGCACGGACATCGTGCGCACCAGCTCCGGATTCGCGTCGAGTTCATCCTCGCTGATCCAGCGGCAACGTACCGCATGATCGCCGGCGACAAGCGCAGCAAGCGCGGCACCGACGGTTTCCTTGTCGAGTGTATCTTCCATATCGAAGTCGAGGCGGCTCTTCTCTGCGCTGATGTTGCTGCCGGTTACTCCGTAGTGCAGAACGGTGCCAAGCAAGTGCATGGCGGTGTGCATGCGCATGTGCCGATAGCGCCGCTCCCAGTCAAGGGCCAATTCCACGCTGGTGCCGACAGCGGGACCTGCTGCATCGTCCTCCAGCAGGTGCGCGATGTCTCCATCGACGTAGCGAGTATCGACAACTCTTGCCGTACCACCGTCCCATGAGAGCGAACCGGTATCGCCGGGCTGCCCTCCACCCAGAGGATAGAAAATTGTCTGGTCAAGCCTGACGATGCCGTCGCCACTGGCAGTAACGGTCGCCGCGCAGGATTTCAGGTAGGAATCTTCACGAAAAAGGTCTTTGGTCAAAGGTGTGCCTCCAGCCAGGTGCTCATGTCCTCGAGCACAGCGTCTTGTTCCGGCTCGTTGAAGATCTCATGATACAGGCCGGGGTAGGTCTTCAGCTTCTTGTCCGTCGAACTGACGGCTTCGTACAACTCCACAGAACCGTCCAGCGACGTCAACTGATCGTCCTCGCCATGCAGGAGCAGGATCGGCAGCTTGATTAGGGCGGCTCTTGCCACCGTGCCTTGCATGGTCGCCGACATTTCGGACAGCAGGCGGGCAGAGAGCTTGCCGTGATTAACCAGTGGGTCGTTCATGTACGCAGAGACGACTGCCGGGTCCCGGCTCACACCGCTGGCGTCGAGCTGTATCAAGGGCAGTGTGGGTGCCAAAGCGGACAAGAGCCGAATCAATGCAATGATGATAGCGGGCGGCGCCTGATCAGACTTGATGGCCGGCGCGGACAGCACGGCTGCGCGGAAAGCAGACTGGTGATCGAGCAGGAATGTCGCGGCGATGAGCCCGCCCATACTGTGCCCGAGAAGGAACATTGGTTGCCCGGGGTATTCGCTACGCGCTGTCTCGAGCAGCCCCGCAACGCCGTCGAGATACACGCTGAAACGCTCCACAAAGCCGGCATGTCCATCGGACTTGCCGTGCCCGTAATGGTCAATCGTGAAAACCGCATAACCGCGTTGCGTCAGGTGTTTTGCGACGTGCGTATAGCGGCTGCTGTGCTCGCCGAGTCCGTGGATGAGTAATACGACTGCCCGCGGTTCCTCGTCGGGCAGCCAGGTTTGCTGGTACAGCCGACTGGAGCCCCGTGCGGCTGAATGCGAGACTTCCAGGAAGGCCTCAGAGTGCCGCAATCTTCTTCTCCCCAAACTGTTCGAGATGCTCTTCTTCGTAGCCGCGAAGGATCGGGTCCAGCGTCCGGCTGATTAGCGTCTGGATGCGAATGCGCTCAAGTTGTGGCCAGGTCGCTCGTTCGCCTTCCTCCATCAATGCTTTGATCTCTTCGTGCGTGCGCCAGGACAGCGCGCGGAAGGGATTGTGCAGCTTGGTCAGCGGCAGAATGGTAATGTCCCCAACGTAACTCTGGTTCATGACTGACAACAGAGAGTTCGTCACTCGCTTGAGGTTCGGCACAGTTGACAGGGGTTTGTCGAGAACGGTAGCGCTGGCATTCACCCAGGTCTTGGCGCTGGAAAACACCGCATGTTTTAGCGCCGACCAGGTATCGGGTTTGCGCTCACGATCGTTGATGAATGGAATGACCATTGGGTTGGTCTGGCTCACAATATAATGATTGACGCCGTAGAGCCGTGCGAGGCGTTTCGCAGGCAGGTCTTCGCTCAGCGAACCGTCGACCCAGCGACGCGAACCGTGATACTGCTGCCGTCCGCCGGTGTCGTTTTTTGCCATCAGCGTAACGGGAGGGAAAAATCCGGGGAACGCTGTCGATGCAAGTACGGCCTCGCGCAAGAAGACATTCGGTGACGTATCGGCGTTGAGCAGTCGCGAGCGTTGCAGTGCTTCTGCGGGAGCGACTGATACGTTCATGTGGCGCCCGGTGCGTTCGGCGGCTTCCTGGAACGTGTAGTCGGGAAGAAACAACTCCAGCAGGCCCCAGACCTCCTCCGCCGTAACCCGCTCCGGGCTTATGAAGGACATAATGGCGTCCAGCACGCCCGCCGGTGATTTCTTGCCCGGCATTTGTACAGGGTCGAAGAAATTGCCGAGCTCCTCATCGGAGCTGGCGCACATGACCGCGCCGATAAATGCGCCACCGCTTGATCCGGAAATGATATCCGGCAGCAACTGCTGTTCCCAGAGCGCCTTGACCACACCGAGATGGAAGAACAGCAGGGTACCGGAGCCGCTCATCATCAGGGCCGAGCGACCGAAACAGTGGCTCGCTCGGCGGAAGAAATCGAGTTTGTCCTCGAAGCTGATGTCGTCAACGTCCGGGCTGGCGAGGTGCAGCAGCGACTCAGTGATCTCCTCCACGTATGCGTGAATCAGATCCTTGGTCCCGAACTTCGTCTTGCCGTAAAGGGCGGAGCTGCCCATACCGCCAAGATTTCCGTGAATGCCCTCGTTCAGCGTAAACAACAGGGCTCTGTTATCGCCTTTTTTACGTATCAGGCGCAGGTGATCGAGTCGCGCCCGAATTGAGGTGAAGTCGAAATGCTTGGATTCATCAACGGTCTGCCATTGGTTGGTGCCCGACGCCTTGTCGTGCTGCTTGGCCGCCTGTTTCCATTCCTCGTAATTCGCCGCTGCATCCATGGCCGCTTCGAGTTTCTTCAGGCGTCTACTTAACACCAATTGCATCCTCCGTCAGGCAACTCCCTTGAGTGCTTCGGCCATATAGGCGCGCATCTCAATCTTACGTATCTTCCCCGTCACTGTCATTGGAAACTCTTCGACAAATCGCACATAGCGCGGAATCTTGAAGTGCGAAATCTGACCCTTGCAAAACTCCCGGACGTCTTCTTCGGTCATGGTCTGGTCGTCTTTCAGCTGAATCCAGGCGCACACTTCCTCACCCATTTTTGGATCCTCGACGCCGAATACCTGTACCTCACTAATCTGCGAATGTGTGTACAGGAATTCTTCAATTTCGCGTGGGTAGATGTTCTCGCCGCCACGGATAATCATGTCCTTGATACGGCCTGTGATGCGGACATAGCCATGCTCGTTCATCGTGCCAAGATCGCCGGAATGCAGCCAGCCATCAATAATAGTCTCGGCCGTCTTCTCGTCGTCATCCCAGTAACCTTTCATGACCGAATAGCCGCGCGTACAGATTTCACCCTGTTCGCCTATCGACACGACGTGGTCCTCGGCGTCGACAATCTTGATTTCGACATGGGGGATAGGTCTGCCCACTGTCTGCGTGCGATTCTCCAGCGAATCTTCGGGCAGGGTCATGTGATTGATCGGGCTGACTTCTGTCTGGCCGTAGCCGATCAGCACGTTCTCCATGTGCATGTTGCCGATAATGCGTTTCATCAGTTCTTCCGGGCAGGGCGCGCCTGCGATAATGCCGGTACGCAAAGATGAAACATCGAATTGCTCGAACTCCGGATGATCCAGTTCGGTTACAAACATCGTTGGCACGCCGTGCAGCGCCGTGCATCGTTCTGCTTCGACCGCCTCCAGCGTGGACAGTGGATCGAAGACGGGGCTGGGAAAGACCATCGTCGCACCATGCGACATTGCGGCCAGTACGCCGAGAACCATGCCAAAGCAATGATACAGCGGTACGGGAATGCAAAGCTTGTCGTCCGGCGTCAGCGCCATGCCTTTGCCCGCTTCGTGGCCATTGTTCAAAATGTTCACATGGGTCAGTGTTGCCCCCTTGGGGTTGCCAGTCGTGCCGCTGGTGAACTGGATGTTGATAGCGTCATCAGGACGCAGTTGTTGTTCAAATCGGGCCATGCGCTCGTACGTGCCTGGGTTACCCAATGAACATACGTCTTCAAAACCGAACATGCCCGGTGACGTCTCGTCACCCATCCGAATGACTGTCGTCAGCTGCGGAAGCCTCTCTGCGCGCAGGTAACCAGGCTCACAGGTGGCGATTTCCGGGACCAGCGTGGTCAGCATCTGCAGGTATTCGCTGGACTTGAATTTCTCAGCTGCAATGATCGCCTTACAGCCCACCTTGTTCAGAACGAATTCGAGCTCAAACAGGCGGTATGCAGGATTTATGCATACCATGATCGCGCCGATCCTGGCGGTCGCAAACTGGGTCAGTACCCACTCGTAACTGTTGGGTCCCCAGATGCCGACGCGATCACCGGGTTCGATTCCGAGAGCGATCAGTCCTGCCGCCAGGCGGTTAACCTGTTCCTGAAATTCACGATAGGTCCAGCGGATATCCTGGTGACGTACAACCAGGGCCAGAGCGTCCGGATTTTGATCCACGACGCGGTCGAGGCAGCTGCCGATTGTCTCGTACAACAGCTGGCCGGAACCCTCGCCCGTCATGTAGCTTTGGGTGAGTTTATTCATGACGATATTGTCCATCAAACAAGGTCCTTCGGTAATGTGGCTAACCCCAATTGACCCCGTAATTTCCGCAGAGGATAGTGCTTGTCATGAACGATAAATCAAACCTCATAGTCGGCTCGTCGCTTGGCGCCGAGCTGTCCGATAAGGAAGTTGCGATCCTGGGCGCCCTCATGGATGAGCGTAACCTGGCCGATGATGAATTCCTCTTTGAGGATGGCACGGCAGACGACTCCCTGCACATTATCCTGACCGGCAAGATCGAGGTGGTTAAACGTACCGGGGACGATAGCTTCGCGAGCCTTGCGGTTCTGCGTGAAGGAGAGTTGGCTGGAGAGCTTAGTTTCATAGACGGCGCTCCGCACACGGTCGGCCTGCGGGCTCTCTGCGAGACGCGTGTCCTGTCCCTGAGACGCAAGGCTTTCGAGGGAATCATCGACTCGAACCCGCAGCTGGTCTACAAGGTCATGCGGGCTGTAGCACGCTCTGCTCATCGTATCGTGCATCGCATGAACACCGAGTTTGTTGAGCTCTCAAATTACATATTCAAGCAGCATGGCCGATATTGATTGAATCAGGCTTGGGGATGAAAAAGGGCGCCGCAGGGCGCCCTTTTTTTCACCCGCCTGGTCTACTCGGCAGCAGCCGCTTCTTTCAGTTGCTTCAACTCGCTGGTTGGGACCTCGGCATAGTGGCTAAAGTCCATGGTAAAGCTGCCATCGCCACCTGTGAGCGATTTCAGTCGCGAATGATAGCCTTGCAGCTCATGCAGAGGCGCCTGTCCTGACACCACCAGACGGCCGTCAGGCAGGGCGTCGGTGCCGCTGATCATGCCACGCATACCGGACAAGTCGCCTGTGACACCGCCGACACAATCACTCGGGATGGTGAAGTCGACGTGGACGATCGGTTCCATCACGACAGGTCGTGCCTTGGCAACGGCGTCTACAAAAGCCTTCTTACCCGCCTGTACGAAAGCGATTTCCTTGGAATCGACCGAATGGTGTTTGCCATCGTAAACCGTGACCTTGATGTCCTGCATCGGGTAGCCATGAACGGCGCCTTCCTTCATGACCTGGCGCACACCATTCTCAACCGCAGGGATAAATTGATAGGGGATCGCACCGCCTACCACCTTGTTCTCGAACTCAAAACCACTGCCTGCGGGCAGTGGTTCGACACGCAGGTAGACCTCGCCAAACTGGCCCGCGCCGCCGGTTTGTTTCTTGTGCCGGTGATGACCTTCCGCCTTGCCCGTAATTGTCTCGCGATAGGCGATTGACGGGAGAGAGGTCACAATTTCCAGCCCATGCCGATCCTTTATCTGCTGCATGACGGTTGCAAGGTGCAGTTCACCCAGCCCCCTGAGGACGACCTCGTTCAGCGCGGCGTTGTGTTCCACGTGCAGAGACGGGTCTTCCGCTTCCGCAACATGCAGGGCGTCTGACGTCTTCTGGGCGTCGGCATCATTCTTGGGCCGAATAGCGAGACCGAACATAGGCTGTGGCAGCTTGACCGGCTTCAGATGAAAATGGTCTTCGTCGTGAGAGTCGTGCAGCACGGCATCGTAGTGAGCATCCTCAACACGCGGTACCGCGCAGATGTCGCCGGGTACGCCGACCTCGGCCTTCGTATGTGTTTCGCCATTGACCTTGAGTAACTGGCTAGCCTTGAATGGTTTGCGGGCGTCGCCAACGAACAGCTGGTTGCCAGCCTCGATAGTGCCCTGGTAAATGCGGAACAGACCGAGTCGACCCTTGAAGGTATCGATGTTGACCATGAACACATGTGCGATCGCATGCAGGTCGGGATCCGGCAGGACCTTGGCTTCCTTTGCGTCGGCACCTTCACCGCTGAGGAACTTCGGAGGGTTGGCCTCGGTTGGGTTGGGCATCAGGCGTTCGAAGATCTGCAGCAGTTGGCGAATACCAGCGCCGGTCTCGGCGGATACAAAACAGACGGGTACAAGATGCTCTTCGCGCAGCGCCTTTTCGAAGGGATCATGCAGTTGGTCGGGCTGCAGCTCCTCGCCCTGTTCGAGATAAAGCTCCATAAGGTCTTCGTCGACCTCTACCACCTGATCTACGATTTGCGTGTGTGCTTCTTTCACCGAGCTGAACGCGGTCGCATCGCCCTCGGGCTGGAAGAAACAGTCGACGACGCCGGTGCCATCCGCTGATGGCAGGTTGATCGGCAGGCACTCGGGACCGAAAGCCTCCTGAATGTCATGAAATACTTTTTCGAGATTTACATCTTCGGCGTCAATCTGGTTGACGATAATCATGCGGCACATACGTCTGTCATGTGCGGCCTTCATCATGCGTCGAGCGATCATCTCGACGCCGGCCTGGGCGTTAATAACAACCGCTGCCGTTTCAGCGGCCGGCATGACCGAGAGGGCGCGTCCGTAGAAGTCGCGGTATCCCGGGGTATCGATCAGGTTGATATGAATGCCCTCGTGATCGAGATGCAATACCGAGTTGATCTGCGAGTGTCCGATTTCCTTTTCACGCGGCGTGTAGTCGGAAACAGTGGTGCCTTTTTCGATCGAGCCTTTTTCCGCGAGTTTGCCGCCGGCATGCAACAGGGCTTCTGTTAGCAGTGTCTTTCCCGCGTGGCTCGGTCCCACCAAGCAGACGTTACGGATATCAGCAGTAGAATAGGGCATGAGCTCGTCCTCTCAGTATTGTTTGTCGACAGCATAGCGCAGGGTGCGCGGCGCTAGTATTTCGGTTTTACACGTTCCGCGGATGCTGCAGCCAGCCGCGGTTACAAAAAATAATACACCTATTTTTCAGATACTTGACTCGTTCGGATTCTACTCTTCTGCCGGCGCGTCAAATGATTTTGAAAAGAATAACGCATTCAGGAACAACTTATTGGTGCCGTACCAGTAACCGCGGAAATTCGGGTTATCGGCAAACAGGATAATAGCCCCGGCACCCGCACGTTCGGCGATTAACGCGGCCGTCCCGGCGAGTGCACCCTCGTTTTCCGTCGAGACAAAACCCGAGAATACGGGTTTCTCGTCGTACGCAATGACCGTCGCCCAGGGGTTCTCGGTCGGCGCCATGGGCTCCTTGTAGTTTTTGTGCAGAAAGATGTTGCGCCTGTCGTAGCCGAATCCGAGTGGGTGCGTGTTATCCAGGTTAGCGGAGAAGATTGCACCGCCGACCACGTTTTGCGCCTCCTCGCTATCCTTGTCCGCGTACGACGAGCGTCCGGCTGGCTCTCCCGCTTCTTCCGCAGGCGCAGCCGGGGCCTCGTCGCTTTCTGGATCGATCCAGTCCACCGTCGTGGCTCTTACCCATGGGGCCGCATTACGCATTCCGATCAGAGTCCCGCCTTCGGCGACCCATAGCCGTAGTCGATCTGCGAACTCCGGCGCGTAGTCGTCATAGTTTCCATGCGGAAAGACGATGTGTGTGTAGTCGTTCCAATTAATGCCAGGCAGGCGATCACGGTCGCGAAGGGTCAGCGGCATGTTCATGCGGTAATCGAGCAGGTGCCAGATTTCGCCGGCGTCGTACAGGTTGATATCGCGTCCCACAATGAGTAGCGCATTGGGTTGCTTGAGTGGCCGGAACGATGGGCCACCCAGATCAACTCCTGCTGTGCCTGTGGCACTGCGGCCGGAGACCAGCGAATGCACAGTGATGCCGTCATTCGCTGCGATACTTTGCATCGTCTTTGCTATGTCAACGCGACTTTTGGTCTGGCGATCAAATGGCACGAGGATCGATCCCCGCGTCAGCTCAATCGGGCCCGACGCGGTCGTGGCCGTGAATGGTTTGGTTGCGACGCTTGCAAGCAGTCCGGCTTCGAACACGCGTTGCAGGGCCCGCGGCGCGTAATAGCCATTCCATTCAAAGACGTAGCCATAGCTTGATGATGCTGGTGCGGCGGCGGTTGGCGCCGCCGGGGAGAACGATTCAGCGACGACGCCGTTGCGAATATCGCGATTGCCAAGTGCGGCGTTCTGCAAACCAAATGCGGCTGGCATGGTCCAGGTCGATACATCGTAGAAGGTGGAATCCTCGAATTCCAGGAGGGTCTCGAACAGACTGCGAATCAGGCGATGTTGCGGCTGTGCGAAAGGCACGATCAGCGAGTCATCCGGACGATAGGTCTCGCCATTCACCGTGATCTCGCGGCCCAGCCTGTGAGTATCGATACGGTGGAAGTTCAGCATATCGGCAAAGAAATGCAGGCGCGCCGGATCACCCTGCGCACTCACTACCCATGCTTTGGTGGGGTAGGCCGCAGCATCGCGCAGCGCAGATTCGTAAAAGGACTTCTGGTAACGCAGATAGTCGGGGCGCAGTCTCGCACCGGCTTCAATACTCGCGATACTGGTGCGGAAATGCTTGCGGATGTTTTCTCGATAGGTTCTGAGGCCGTGCGCTGTGTCGAGCTCACGTCCGGTCGTGGCCCCGGCTTCATAGAGTATGCCGACACCGCCGTTAACCAGTGGAAACGTCGAGCCCTTGCCGATGTAGAAATTGTCGAAGTCCTCGCCATGGAAATACAGACGGCCCTCCGAATCGAGAAAGTCCTCGGATGTACGAGCGGTCCGGGCCATCAGGCGCTCGGCCTCATCGGGTGCGAGGGGGTTGGTACGGGTGGCGACACCGGGGTGAAAGTAGTACGTCTGACCGCCGCTCATCTCGTGATAGTCGACGGTGAGATTGGGGCGCCATTCGTGCCACTTCTTCATCCATGCACGTGGCTCGGGCTGCGTCAGCAGCAACCATTGCCGGTTCAGGTCAAACCAGTAGTGATTGGTACGGGCAAACTGCCAGCTGAAATCGTGCTCGATGTGTGACGGATCGCCGTTCGCGCGTTCCCCGCCGTACGCATCCAGCCACGCGATGCGCTGATTGTGACCATCGGGATTGAAGATCGCGGTAACCAGGACGACGCTCTCGTCAAGCATACGTTCAAGCTCGGGGCTTTGCGCCGCAGCGAGGTAATAAATGAATGGCAGTGAAGCATCCATGCCACTGGCTTCCGCACCGTGAACTCCATAGTTGAGCCACGTGACGATCGGCATGTCTGTCGTGATTGATTTTCCTGACCCCGGCTCTGTCAGTGCGACATGTTGCTCGCGAATTTCGTCCAGGCGCGAATGGTTGTCAGGCGAGGTGGCCACGACAAACAGGATTGGACGTCGCTCATGTGTATACCCAATCGTCTCGACAGTGAGCCGATCGCTCAGATTGGCAACGGTCGTAATGTACTCGACCAGCTTGTGGTGTCTTACAGGCGCCGCCCCGAGTTCATGGCCGAGTACACTCGCGGGCGTTGGAATAGAAGTATCATAGGTGGCGTTGGACGGGTACATCTCGAGATCTGCTTTCCGAACATCCACATCGGCGCACAATGGGGCGAGGGGCAAAAAGATTAGTGGGGCAAGTAGTGTCCAGCGCATGAGTTATTCCGAGTTATTGTAGTTCTCAGTTCCCCAATACTATCGTGATAGTCTGGTAAAAAAACAGGAGTGCCTAGGTAATGTTCAGGTTGTTCACGACCGTCGTTTCTTTGCTCGCAGCGGGTTGCGTGTTCGCACAGGCGCACAGCTCGTCGTACACAAAGGACTACCAGCGCGAAGCGCGCGATATTTTTGATGACATCATAGGGATGCGCACCGCAGCCGGCCACGGCAAGGTGCCGGCGATGGCCGAGTATCTGGCTGACCATTTTCGCAAGGGAGGCTTCGATGCAGAGGATATTCATGTCCTGCCGCATACCATGGAGACCGGCGAGAAAGTTGCGTCTCTGGTCGTTCGTTATCGCGGCAACGGGCTCGCGAACAAGAAGCCCGTATTGTTACTGGCACATATGGATGTCGTCGATGCGATTCGGTCGGACTGGGTGCGCGATCCGTACACGCTGATAGAGGAGGATGGCTTCTTCTTCGGTCGTGGTACACGGGATAACAAGACCGGCGTGGCGATGCTTACAGCCACGTTCTTGCGACTGCAGCGTGAAAATTTCACGCCGACGCGCGACTTCATTATCGCTTTTACCGGTGATGAAGAAACCAATATGGAGACGATTCGCTCGCTCGTTACCGAACACCGCGCGCTGGTTGATGCTGAATACGTGCTGAACACTGACGCGGGCGGTGGCTACCGGGACCATGATCACGATCCTGTGGCATACCTGTTGCAGGCGGCAGAGAAAACCTACGTGACCTACGAGCTGACTATTCGCAATCCGGGCGGGCACAGCTCGCGGCCGCGAGCAGATAACGCCATTTACGAGCTGGCAACGGTTCTTAAAAACATTGAGGCCTATCGTTTCCCGATTCGTACTAACGAAATATCGCTGGGTTATTTCAGGGAGATGTCGACCCTGGTTGGCGGAGAACTCGGTGAAGCCATGGCTGAGTTTGCACGCGATCCCGGCAATGTGGATGCGCAGGCCGTTCTTGAGACCTCGCCTGGCCAGGTCGGTGCGACCCGTACCACCTGCGTTGCCACGATGCTGTCTGCCGGACATGCCGAGAATGCGCTACCCCAGACGGCGACGGCGACGGTGAATTGCAGGATTTTCCCGGGAGTGCCGGCCAGCGAGGTG
>JAIBDF010000167.1 GCA_024679535.1 Chromatiales bacterium | reverse complement strand
CTCGAGGACGAGCTGGGTTTCGACAGGGCGATCAACTACAAGTCGGACGATCTGGCCGAGCAGATGGCCGAGGCGACGCCTAAAGGCATCGATCTCTATTTCGAAAATACGGGTGGCCCGGTTCAGCACGTCGTGTTCAACTGCATGAACGCGCACGGCAGAATCGTCGTTTGCGGCATGATTGCCGACTACAACACGGCAACGCCCGCACCCGGACCAAGCTGGATCAACATTATCAAGCGCCGGCTGACGATCACGGGTTTCACGATGCCGGATCACTGGGATGACGTGCCGCGCATGATGCAGGAGCTCGCGACCTACCTCGCTGCGGGTAAGCTCAAGTACCGTGCACACAAGCTTCAGGGGTTGGAGAGCGCGATCGAGGGCATCAACCTGTTGTTCACTGGCGGCAACACGGGCAAACTCATGGTGGAGCTCTGAGTCGAGCCGCTGCACGGCATGAGTTTAGACATAAGCTGAGGCGTCTTCCTAGCAGATTTATGCGGTGCGCGCCTCGACGTACGCACGTTGGTCCTAAATTCGTAGCTGGTATAGTTTCGCCCTGTCGTACCAAAAGGAATGAGCATTATGAAATTCAACTGTTTGCGCCAGAGCCTGTTGCAGGTCGTATCGCTGGCCATTATTTGCACCGGATTTGCCCAGGTTTCTCATGCCGGTGTCATTGAGACCAGCGTTCTAGCGGATCAGGAAGATCGCGCCACACACATTGCGCGAGTGGAGGTGCTGCTGGCCTCAGCAGAAGTTGCGAGGCAGTTCGAGAAGCTGGGCGTGGACCAGGCGTTGGTGGCGCAGCGTATCCAGACGCTTAGCAATACCGAGTTGTTGCTGCTCCAGGAGCAGATGGATCAGCAGGTTGCGGGCGGCGATGCGCTGGCCGTGATCGGTACGGTGTTCCTCGTATTGCTGATCCTCGAACTCGTCGGTGTGACGGATATCTTCAAGAGTATCTGACGAGCGAGAAATGGGCTGAACAGGCAATCGCTTCGGAAGGGCTGGGTTTTGCCAGCCCTTTTTATTTTTCTTTCGGGCTGTGCTTCGATACCGCCCCATATCGCCGAGCTTGAGGCGAGTCGAGCGTCTGTTGAACTTGTCGACACACCGTTCTTTCCACAGGAAAGATACCAGTGCGGGCCGGCGGCGCTAGCGGCCGCGATTAGCAGCAGCGGGATCGAAGTCGACGTGCAGGATTTGGTCGATCGCGTCTACCTGCCCGGCAGGCAAGGCAGTCTGCAGGTCGAAATGCTGGCCGCAACGAGGTCCGTCGGCCGGCTTCCTTATGTGATCGATGGAACCCTTCAGGCCCTGTGGAACGAACTTGCGGCGGGTCGCCCCGTCGTCGTTTTGCAGAACCTCGGTGTGGCGGTCATCCCGAGGTGGCATTTCGCCGTCGTCGTCGGCGTCGACACTGAACGTGATGCAATCCTGCTTCGTTCCGGCGTCGAGCAACGCAGGGTCACGTCGCTCAAGACTTTCCTCCGGACCTGGCGGCGTAGCGATTATTGGGGATTCATCGTCCTCCGGCCTGAAGAGCTGCCGGCCGACGTCGACCGCCAGCGGTATCAGAAGGCCGTTGCTGCGCTGGAAAAAGCGGGCCGCACCGAGGAAGCCACCACGGCCTGGAAGATGGCGATCAGTCAATGGCCGGGCAACCCGGTCGCGCTGTTTGGCCTCGGCAATATCGAGCTATCGCTGGGCAACGACCCCGAGGCTGAGGCGTACTTCCGTGCGGTCGTGGAGCGCGATGCCAGGTCCGTGGCGGCGCGCAATAACCTGGCTATTGCGCTGGCCAGGCAGGGCCGCTACGCGGAAGCGATGCAGGAACTTTCGATCGCCAGGGAAGATGCGTCTGACCCCGCGATTGCAGCAGAACTGGCCGACACCGAGGCGCTCATTGCGGAGCTGTCGCGTGACGCTGCGGTGCCAGATTAGACGTGTGGCCTACTCGTGGTGCCGGGCATCTGCCCTAGAACGCCTCACCGACGCCGAAATAGAATTCGGTGCCGTCGTTGCCAACGGCAATATCAGCAGAAAGACTGACGCGGTGCTTCTTGGAGATTACGTAGCGGGCACCTACACCGGCCGCGGGTAAGAAATTATCGCCAAACTCCGAGAACTGCTCGGCAACCTCGCCGACGCCGGCAAACCCGGTAAATATCCAGCTCTCGTTAAACTGCCAGCGATACTCGCCCTGTACCGCATACATCTTGCTGTCACGGTAGCGGCCAGACGGGTAGCCTCGCAGGTCCTTGCCGCCACCGAATGAGCTAAGCAGGAAAAATGGCGCATCGCCACTGGCCGAGCGCACGACCGCGCGCCAGGCGAACGCGTCCTGCTGACGCATTGGCAAATATCGATTCACGTTGAGATTGACAATGGTGGCGTCGAAGTCGCTGGCCACTGATTCACGATAGAGGTTGACCGTGGCATTAAAAAGCCAGCCATCGCGAGGAAATTGCTCATGATCGCGGCTATCGAAATTTAATGGGATCATCAGTGCGCCGACATCGAGGTTCAGGCTGGGGTCGAAACCATCGACATCCGGAAACGTGATCCGCGCTCTTGTTTCAACTGTGCCGTGCACGTAGCCGATGCCAGCATAGAGTTGGTTCCAGATCCGCCAACTGCCTTTTGCAAAATACACAGGTCCTTTCTGCAGAATATCCAGTCCGATTCCGCGATCGTTGGCCAGGTTACCGACGCCATAGAAGCGATATCGGACATCCATGTAACCAGCACCAGCCTGAATACGCAGTTTGTCGTCAAGCAAGTGCAACTTGGCGCCGCCCCCGAAAGCGTAGCTACCATTTTCTGCACCCATGGCGAACGCCCCGATTGCGGACGGCCTGGCCTCAGGATCATCGTCATCAGAATCGAGGAAATAGGCGCCGACCAACTTCAGGTTCCAGCCCATTTGCGGGGAATAGCCGGGTACCGGCGCGATGACAAGGTCGTCAGGCCAGTTCCGGAACAGACGCTTGAACGGATTGCCGACAACACCAACCGCGTCCACGTCAATATCCGCCGCACCACCTGAGAACGTGTCTTTGAACCCGGCGAACTCCAGTTGTTGGTCCTCGTGGTTCTCGTCCACTGGGTCCTGAGCAAGGACAGCAGCGCTGGCCAGGATCGAACACAGAGTCCAACTGCAACGCCAAAGCAACAGTGTCATAGAATGGGGTCTCATCGGCATCGGTGACATCGGTTTCTAGTAAGATCGGCGCGAATCCTAATGGAATTCGCCAGCAAACCCAACCAACGCATCACGAACCTCGAAAGCCGCATTCAAAGAATCGAGCACGCGGGCGTCGCGTTGGTAGATATCGCGGTAAAATCGAACGAGTCTCATGTCGGAGAGACCAACGGTGCCATAGAGCAGCATGACGGTCAGCGGCTCGTCAAGGAACACGTTTTGCGGTTTCTCGCTGTCCAACAGCTTCTGTATCGAATCAGAATTCCATTTGCCGGGATTGTTGAGCAGCAATTCAGCAAACACGAATGGATTTTCGACCCGAATACAGCCGGAGCTGAATGTGCGCTCCGTGCGGTCGAACAGGGCCTTGCTCGGCGTGTCATGCAGGAAAACGAAGTGCGAGTTGGGGAATATGAACTTCACGCGCCCCAGTGCGTTCGTTGGACCGGGTCGTTGCACGAACTGGAAGGGAGGCAACCGTCCTGCGCGGTACTGTGACCAGTCCACCGATGCGGGATCGACTTTCTTGCCGTCGCGATCGATCAGGTCCATATTCTTTTTGGCAAGATAGCCAATGTCTTTCTGGACTGCGGGGAGAATGTCGTTGGCTAGAATGCCGGGCGGAACAGTCCACGTCGGATTGAACTGCAGGTATTTGATCTTTGCGGTGAACACCGGGGTCTGGCGATAGAAACGACCGACCTGCGAACGACCCGACCAGACGATCTCGCGGTCCCGGACGAGAAACGTCCGGAACGACGCAATATTGGTAATAACGAACTCGTCCTCAATATCACGAATGACCCAACGGAGACGTTCAAGGTTGACGCGAATCTGGTCGATGCGCTCATCCACAGTGACGTTCATGGCAGCCACTGTTTGCGCGCCGATCGCACCGTCCGCGTCGAGATTGTGACGGTCCTGAAAAGCCGTGACACCTTGCTCCAGCGCCGTATCAAACACCCGGGACTGGTTGTCTTCTGATCTTGGCAAATCTCCCGTTACCGCCAACCGCTTCCGGATGACAGCGATTCGATCTTCCTCCATGCCCAACTTGAGGGTTGGACCGGTGTCGATAAGCGGCCAGCCCCCGGCTTCCTTCAGGGATCGGTATTCGGCAAGCATGGCCCGCATGCGCCGGTAGATCGGGCCGCGGTCGAGGAAGTTATTGATAAATGCCGTTATCGAGTCGGAGTCGATGGCTTGCTGGACCAACGCTACCGGGTCACGCCCATCGGAACTCCGAAGCCAATTCCAGTTCTCATTGAGTTGCGCCGGGTCCACCTTGCCGTAAGTCAGGTGATTGCCGTAACGACTGAGGCTCTCGGTCAGGAGTACGTCCAGTCTTCCCTGGAGATCCGTATCATCAGGGTTCTGGCGATGGTCGTGACTAAGGACGGAAAGTTCCGCATGCAGGTAGTCGCCTGGGTTCAGGCCTTCTTCGTGGGCTTTGCCGATGAGCCCGACGAATTCGTCTATTTGATCATCGTCGGCCCAGGCCGGTGTAAACTCTCGTCGTGAGTAAAACTCCGGGATAATATTCGACGCGGCCAGAGCCGCATCTTCGATCCTTACCTCGGAACCAAGCAACAGTTGCTCTGATAAATATTGAATACTGTCGTTGCTGTCTTCCTGGACCTGCGAAGAAGCGGGAGAAAACACCAGCAGGGCCAGGAACAAAACCGAAACTCTCAAGACCATGGAATTACCTTTGTGCGGAAACACTGGAACACTCTATTAATCGTAGTCCTCGCGATCGTGCCTGTTGCGACAACAGTCTCGAAAACGGACGAACGACAGCTGTCGTTTTATCACACCCATACTTCCGAATCCCTGACGGTAACGTATTACCGGGAAGGCGGGTATGTGCCGTCTGCGCTGGCCGAACTCAATCACTTCCTGAGAGACTTTCGAACCGATGACGCCGTGGACATGGATCCGGCGGTGTTCGACATTCTCTACGAGATCCAGGTCGAGTCGGGTAGCGTCGGCACCTACCAGATTATATCGGCGTACCGGTCACCTGCGACCAATGAAATGCTGCGTGGTAATTCAAACGGGGTTGCCAAGAACAGCCAGCATCTGTTGGGCAGGGCGATCGATGTGCGATTGACCGACCTGGATACCGCCGAACTACGTGACGTTGCGCTGTCACTGCAGCGCGGCGGGGTTGGCTATTATAGCAAATCGGACTTCGTACACGTGGACACGGGACGAGTCCGGCAGTGGTAGCATTTCGAGGGTCCTGCCAACCGAAGGCAGTATTATTTCGATAGCGCTTGCTGCACGGCGCGATAACTTTCGGTGATCGCGGAGTTGGTGTTTGACGCTGCGCCGGCATCTGAGTTTGCGATGCTGATGCGTCCGAACGGCTGCCGCCCGATAACCCAGGG
>JAIBDF010000087.1 GCA_024679535.1 Chromatiales bacterium | reverse complement strand
GGCTCGACCTCGAGTACAAACAGGGTCTGACCGGCGAGAATCATGTTGCCGTAGCGAAAACGGTTGATCAGCATCGTCTGGGTGGCTTCGAGATGGCGCACCACCTGGTTGGCGACGACGCGCGGTTTATGCCGGTCCTTCTCCTTGAGACCCAGTTCATCAAGAATGGCCTGCCCGGCCTGGCGCACATCGGCCTGGCTATCCGAATGCAGTTCGAGCATGCCGTAGTGGCGCTCGACAATCTGCATGCCGGCTGTCACGTCGGTCGACTTTAGCGCTACGTCGAGAATGTGGTTGATCGCCATACCGGGTGCAATTTCTACGAACAGGCTCGCCTGCCCCACCTTGGGGAGGTAGCCCTTCGAGATCGTCGCCTGGTAAGACGCGAACTGCGGCTGCAGGGAATCAAGAAAAACGTAAGCTCTCAGATCAACCATTGATGCAACTCCTCAAGCGCTAACGCTTGTTGCTTTTGCTTCCCGTACGATACCGATGCTGGCGCTCGCGCCCAGGCGCGTTGCACCCGCCTCGATCATTGCCTTCGCATCGTCGTACGAACTGATACCGCCGGACGCCTTGACCTCCATGCCGGCACCGCGCACGACTTCGGCCATTAATGCCACGTCGCTGACTGTCGCGCCGCCTGTCGAGAAACCTGTCGACGTCTTGACGAAATGGGCGCGCGCCTGGCGCGCAAGTTCGGACGCGCGCCGCTTCTCGTCATCGGTCAGCAACGCGGTTTCCAAAATTACCTTGCAGACTGCACCGCCATCGACGCAGTCCTCCACCACGGCACGAATATCGCGCAGGACGAGCGCGTCGTCGCCACTCTTGAGCGCACCGATATTCAGCACCATGTCGATCTCGCGCGCGCCGTTGCGGATTGCCCGGCGTGCCTCCATGGCCTTGATGGCGGGTTCAGTTGCGCCGAGTGGGAAACCAACCACCGTGCAGGTGAGCACCTCGCTGCCACGCAGCAGGCTCGCGGCCAGCGATACCCAGGTCGGGTTGATGCAGACCGACCGGAAATTGAACTCGAGTGCCTCGGCGCAGAGTTTGCGAATCTGCTCCTCGGTCGCCGCGGGCTTGAGTAGCGTGTGGTCGATATAGCGGGCCAGATCACCCGGAATGTCACCCGGCCGCTCCGCAGGTGCGACACTGGTCAGACCGGTGGCGCCGAGCCGGACGAACTCGCGCGCCGCGTCGGGGTCGGCGCCAACCGACGCTCCTTTCGGCTCCGCGGCAGGCATTGGGCCCAGGATTTCATGCAGGCGGCTGACAACGCGCTCGATGTCCTGATCGGACAGGTTCAGGTCAGACACCTCCTCGCCGAACATGGCCACGCGATTTAAATGGCGTGTCTCCGTACATTCCGTCGCGAGCCAGGTATCTACAATCTGTTTTGCCAGTCCCGCACCGATGAGGCCGGCCCCGAGGGTCAGGACATTGGCATTGTTGTGCTCGCGGCTGTTACGGGCACTGGACAGGTCGTAGGCCAGTGCCGCCCGGACGCCCGGGACCTTGTTCGCGGCCATGCACGAACCGATACCGGCGCCGTCAATCATGATGCCGACGTCTGCTGCGCCACTCGACACCGCCTCGGCAACCGCACGGGCGAACACCGGGTAGTCAACTGCTTCACGAGATGAAGTACCGACGTCACTGACCTGGTAACCCGCAGCCTGAAGGTGGGCCGCCAGGACAGCCTTGAGCTCATAGCCACCGTGATCAGCACCAATTGCGACTTTGCGGGGACGACTCATGCCCAGACTGCCGAGTCATCTGCACGACTGGAGGACGACTCCGGTCTTTGCGGGCTCGTTCCCGCGTCGAGAATCTGCTGTAACTTCATTACATGAAGCCGAAGGCGCTCGCGGCCCAGATCCGTGATTCGAAACTCTGTCACAGTGCGTCGTCCCTTGGTGCTCTTGTTGATATCAATGTAGCCGGCCTCTTGGAGCTTCCGGGTCTGCACATGCAGGTTGCCATCGGACAAACTGGTGGCTTCTTTCATCTCCATGAAAGTGACTGGCAGGCCCGGTATGAGGCTAGCCAGGATGCCAAGGCGACAAGGGGCGCTAATCATTTGGTCGATTTGAAGCTTCACGGGGTCATTTACTTTGTTTCGCGAAGTATCTGCCCCGATTCAGGCCCTGTCAAGGGCTGATAACGCAGATTGACTTAAACTACTTTGTTTTATGAAGTTCTGTACCTAAAGGGCTGCGGGCCCATAGTGGTTTCAAGCTGGACCACAGGACGGGGTCGGATCAGGAACCCGCGACATGGCGTTGGCGGGCGTGGCGGATAACACGCCCGAATCCATAGCCGCAGGCGTGTTCAGGAGTGTTATCCGCCGCGCCCACCGTGGAAAAGTGTCAGGTGGCTGCGACTGTCTCGAGCGCCACGGTGATCATGTCGTCAAACGACGTGGCGCGATCATCCGAACTCAGGTGTTTGCCGTTTGGAATGTCATCACTGACCGTGCAGATCGCGAGCGCCTCGGCATTATTCTCGGCCGCAATCGGGAAGATACCGGCCGCCTCCATCTCAATGCCGTAGACGTTGTACTTGGCCATCGTCTCGAACATATCCGGATCGGGGGTATAAAAGAGATCGGCTGAGAAGATATTGCCAACGTGATGGCGAACGCCGGCCGCGCGGGCCGCCGCAACCGCCTTTTCGACGAGATCAAAGCTGGCGAGAGGTGCAAGGTCGTAGCCGCCAAAACGCATGCGGTTGACGGCCGAATCGGTCGATGCGCCCATGGCAATGACCAGGTCGCGTAACTGGACGTCCGGGTGTGAGGTCCCGCAGCTACCGACCCGCATGACGCGCTTCACGCCGTATTCGGTTATCAGTTCGTGCGTATAGATCGAGGCAGACGGGATCCCCATGCCGTGCGCCATGACCGACACCGGCTTTCCTTTATAGCTGCCGGTGAACCCCCACATGTTGCGCACATCGGTTACGCGGCGCGCGTCATCAAGAAAGGTCTCGGCAATGTACTGCGCCCGGAGAGGATCGCCAGGCATGAGTACTGTTTCCGCAAAATCACCGGGTGCTGCATTTATATGAGCCGTTGCCATTATGTTCTTACCACCTGCTTTGGGCCGACATCCCCCCGTCGACGACCAAGTTGGTGCCGCTGATCCAGCGGGCGGCGGGGCTGAGGAGAAACAATACCGCGTCGGCGACATCTTTGGGAGTCCCGAGCCGACCAAGCGGAGCACGATCACACCAGCGCGACACGCCGTCCGGCCAGTCCCGCGCAAGCCCCTCCCGGTCGATCAATCCGGGCGACACGCAATTGACGCGTATGCCGGCCGAACCGAATTCAAGTGCCGCGGCGCGCGACAGCATGACCAGCCCCGCCTTGCTCGTTGCGTAGTGACCGTGACCCACCGCCGGATCGAGCGCCTCGATCGACGCAATGTTCACAATCGCTCCACCGCGGCCCACCCAGGCGCGTGCTGCACGGCGCATAACAAGGAATGCTGCGTCCAGATTGGTCGCGAGCATCGTGCGCCAGTGCTCATAGTCCATGTCACCGAGACTCTGCACGAGTTGGGTAGCCGCATTATTCACAATCATCGTCGGCGCCAGCTCCCCGAACAGGGCGTCCACTGCCGCCTCTTCGGCGAGATCAGCCTGCACGGCCGACACCCCACCAAGCTCGGCAGCAAGCTGGTCTGCGCCGGCCTTGTTGCGATGACAGTGCACGATGACACTGGCACCGGACTCTGCGAGGCGCAGCGCGATGCCCCGACCTATGTTGCCGCTGGCCCCGGTTACGAGAACCGTTTCGCCGGCCAGGTTAAATCCGTCGCTGTTCATGCGATGTCCCGACACTTCAATTACGCTATTGTCCACCAGATGGGCCGCAATGAAAAACCTGAGCGCTACACGAGCGAACGGTGCTGGATCTCCGAAATTTTAAATGACCCGCACTGGCCGGAATTCTCAATCGCGCGCTGCCGAGTCGAGCCCGGTGTGACGACCGAGCTGCATGCACTTTCGGTTCACGAGGTGTATGTCATTGAGCGCGGCCACGGACTCATGCGCGTGGGCAGCGACGCGCCGTACGAGGTCGGTCCGGGCGACACGGTGACTATCCCAAGGACGGTGGCGCAGAGCATCTCAAATGCTGCCGACAGCGACCTGGTCTTCACGTGTGTCTGCTCACCACGATTTTCGCAGAAATGCTACACGTCTCTTGAGTAACGGCGCTATACTTCGCGGACGCTTGATCAGGAGACAGCTAATGTGTGGTAGGTACACAACAAATAACAATCCCTCCCTGCTTCGATTCGTAATAGGCAGCTCACTGGCACTCGCAGTCGCACTGCCTCTGCCGGCGGCCGCGCAGATGGAAGGGGTGCTCGAGGAAATCGTGGTCACCGCGCAGAAGCGCGAAGAGGCTCTGCAGGACGTACCGATTTCCGTAGCAACGACCTCCGGTGAGAAACTGAATGCCATGTTCTCGGGCAGTGAAGATGTGCTCGCGCTGTCGGGTCGTGTGCCAGGCCTGTACGCCGAATCATCAAACGGTCGCTCCGCGCCGCGCTTCTACCTGCGTGGTCTTGGCAATATCGATTTCGACCTCGCGGCCTCGCAGCCGGTTTCGTACGTCATGGACGAAGTCGTCATGGAGAACGTGATTCTCAAGAGCTTCCCGCTGTTCGATGTGCAGAACATCGAAGTCATTCGCGGACCTCAGGGAACCCTGTTCGGCCGCAACACGACTGCCGGCATTATTAAAGTCAACACGCGGCGCCCGTCGGATGAAACGTCCGGGTATGTGAAAGGGTCGTGGGCTGAAAACAATACGATGAATGTCGAAGGTGCCGCCGGCGGTAGTCTGAGCGACACTCTTAATGCCCGGGTTTCGGCGTTATACCGTTCACGGGATAACTGGATAACGAACGCCCAGACCGGCTCGGAATCACTGGGCGAGTACGAGGAAGCCGCTGTACGTGCGCAGTTCGACTGGACACCAAGCGATGCGTTCAGCGCCCTGCTGAGCCTGCAGACCCGCAGCCTCGAGGGCACCTCGTCGATCTTCCGGGCGAACATCTTCTCGCCGGGCAGCGCGGACCTGAACCAGAACTACGTGCGGGACACGGTCTGGTACGACGGTGGCGATAACAATCCGCAGGCCTACGACTCCTTCGGCGCGACACTGAACCTGACCTGGGATTTTGACGATGTCTCGATCAACTCGATCACGTCACTCCAGGATGCCGATGGTTCAAGCCGCGGCGACATCGACGGCGGCGTTGTCAATATCGGTTCGTTCCCCACACCACCTCCGGGAATTACATCGGCAGACGTTGATGTCTTCGGCATCCCGTCCCGCACCTGGCCGGGTCCGATTTTCACGCCTTCCGTTACCCAGGATGGCGCTGACACGGACCAGTTTACTCAGGAATTCCGGATTGCGAGCGATAACGACGGACGCTTTAACTGGCAAGTCGGCGCGTTCTACTTCAGCTCGGATCTCGTTGTCACGACGGAATCATTCGCGTCTTTTGGCTTCGTTGACGTCCAGGACACGAAGATCCAGCAGGAAAACAAGACCTGGGCCGTATTCGGCCAGGGTAGCTACGATGTAACAGACCGCCTGACCTTGACCGGCGGAGTTCGTTACACGGACGACGAGAAGGACTTCCGCGTACTGCAGTTCGGTCAGCTCTGGCTGGACCTTGATATCCCGACGTTCATCGCCGCACCGATCAATGTCAGCGACGGCCAGTCGAGCTGGGAAGTGTCGGCCAACTTTGCGCTGACAGACGATTCCAGTCTGTATGCGCGCGTTGCCAATGGCTTCCGTGCGCAGACCATCCAGGGCCGCGACGTTGCGTTCCTCGAGACACCGTCAGTCGCCAAGCCTGAAACGATTGATTCGTTTGAGGCCGGTTATAAAGCCGATCTCGCCGACAATCGCATGCGCGTGAACATTGGCGTATTTGCCTACGAAGTCGACGACATGCAGCTTTCGATCATCGGCGGCGCGTCCAACACCAACCAGGTCGTCAACGCCGCCAAGGGCGAGGCTGTCGGATTTGAACTCGACGCCCAGTTCCTGGCTACCGACAACCTGCTGATCTCGGGCGGATTTGCGTTCAATGACACAGAGATCAACGACCCGAACCTGTTTACGGCGCCTTGCGGTTCCGGTTTGTGCACGGTTCTCGATCCCGTCAACCCGAATAATGCCGCGCAGGTTTCCGTCGATGGCAATCCGTTCCCACGGGCACCGGAGACCACGTATAACCTCGAGATTCGCTACGGCGCACCCATCGGCAAAAACTCCGAAATCTATTTCCTGACCGACTGGGTCTGGTACGGCGATATCAATATGCCGCTGTACGAGGCGGTCGAGTTCAAGACCAAGGATCAGTTCGAGGGTGGACTGCGCATTGGTTACAGGAACAACGACAGCGGCTGGGAAGTTGCCGCCTTCGGCCGCAACATCACGGATGAAGATAACGTGCTCGGCTTCATCGATTTCAGCAACAACACTGGTTTCGTCAACGAACCCAGCGTGTGGGGTATCGAGGCCAACTACGAGTTCGGCGACTGATCCGTCGAACCTTACTATTGCTGCTGCTTGCCGGCTGCTCCAATGCGGAGCAGCCGGCAACGCTGCTTTTTGAAGCGGCGGGTCGTCTCGAAGACCCCGAAATTCGCGAAGCCAGCGGGCTTGCTCGATCGCAGCGTCAGCCCGGTGTCCTCTGGACAATCAATGACTCCGGGGCGCAGGAGGTTCTTTACGCCATTGACCACAGCGGTGCGGACCTCGATCACACCAGGCTGAAGAAATCAAAAAACAAGGACTGGGAAGACCTAGCCTCATTCACGCTGGACGGCGATCCCTACCTGATGGTCGCAGACATCGGCGACAACGCTGCAAAGCGCAAGTCTCGCAGGCTCTACTTCCTGAAAGAACCAAAAGCCGGCAAGAAAAGCACGACGGTCGATTGGGAAGTCGAATTCGAGTATCCCAACGGCCCCCGTGACGCCGAAGCCGCTGCAATCGACATCGAGAACGAGCGCGTTCTGATCCTCAGCAAGCGCGACATACCACCCGTGTTATACGAGGTTCCGCTGCGCACAGCGGATGACAATAAAGTCACCGCGAAGTGGCTGGGCACGATGAATGGACTACCAAAGCCCACGCGCCGGGATGTCGAATTCGCGCCCAAGACCAAGGACTGGCACTGGCAGCCATCGAGCATGGATATCTCTGCGGACAATGCCGCCGCTGTCGTCCTGACTTATCGCGCTGTCTACTATTTCCTGCGTCGCCCTGGCCAGAGCTGGTTCGAGGCGCTCAACACCCGACCCATTCGCATCAGCCTCGGCAATTTCAAGAATGCCGAAGCCGTCGCTTTCGTGGACGAAAAGCGCACGGTCATGGTGACCGGCGAGAACAGGAACTCGCTGCTATTACGCGTCGATCTCGATATTCCGATGGAAGCCGCAAATGTCGAAGATGGCGGTGTCACGGTGATGTCATTCAACGTCCAGAACCTGTTCGACAATGTCGACGACCCGGGTAAAGACGACAAGGCATACCTGCCGCTCGCGGCGAAACAGAGCGACGCGCATAGCGCCGCCTGCAACGAAATCCCGGTAGAAAGTTGGCGCGACGAATGCCTCTATCTCGACTGGAGCGATGCGGCCCTCAATTTCAAGCTCGGCGTACTCGCCGAAACCATTCGGCAGGTTAACGACGGACGCGGTGCTGACATTATCGCGCTGCAGGAGGTCGAAAATATTGCCGTGCTGGAGCGACTGCGAAACGACTACCTCGGGGATCTGGGGTACCTGCCCGCGGTCCTTGTCGAGGGCAGCGACACACGGGGCATCGATGTCGCCTTCCTGTCAAAGCTGCCGCTCCTCGGTGACGCCACGCTGCACCCGCTGGAATTGCCGGAATTTCCGGATCGTCAGGGCGACACGCGCGGCGTTCTGCAGGCAGACTTTGCCATGCCGGACGGGTCGGTACTGACGGGCTTCAGCGTGCACTTTCCAGCGCCGTTCCACCCGACCGCGATGCGCGAATCCGCCTACGAACATCTGAACCGGTTGCGCAACGCCCTGCCCGACAAACACCCTGTATTCGCGGCCGGCGACTTCAATACGACCAGCACCGAGGATCAGCGCGAACAACTCCTCGACCGCTATGCGAGGCCGACCTGGACCGTCGCCCATGAAGAGGTGGGTTGCGGTGACTGCGAAGGCACCCATTTCTACGGCCGTGACGGTACCTGGTCGTTTCTCGATATGATCCTGTTTTCGCCAGGTCGTGGTGAAAACGCAACAGCCAGAATTCGCGCTGATTCTGTGGCGATCGCCAATAAAATCCCGGCCCAGGTGTCGGCAGAAGGGACGCCGGAGCGCTTCCGAAGCGCGGCTCAAACGGGAGTTTCCGATCATTGGCCCATAACCGCAACGATTGAATTTGCAGAAAAACAATAGCTTGTAACTTTTTCATAACCCTGATTCTTTTGACCGTTGGGCGCGCGGATGCCGCGCCTCGGATTGGCGGTCAAAAACACGTTTAAACCCTTATTGCGTAAGCATTTTCGCTGCGTTAAATTACCGCCACTCAATAAAGAAATTGTCTGGAATCGCGCGCGCGGCGCTGACTTTTGGGCAAAAAAAAGCCGAGCGAAATCTGACTGTCATATTTGGGCAGTAGGCTTTCGCACTTTCCTATAACGGGGATCAATAATGAAAGACAAATCTCGATTTCTTGGATCGACCCTCGCGGCGTTCAGGCATGTCTCGTTCGCGGTATTTGCCGCCTTCGTGCTGCTGGCCGCACCTGTTGCGTCAAACGCACAGGAAACAACCACTGCAGTTCGCGGTGTTGTTTCGACACCTGACGGCACTCCAGCCGCCGCACAGTCGGTAACGATTACGGACACACGAACCGGTGCCACGCGCACTACTACTACCAACGACAGCGGTGCGTTCAGCATTCGCGGTCTGCCGGTAGGTGGCCCATACACGATTCTCGTCCAGTCAGCCCAGTATCAGGATGCACGCGTTACGGACGTCTACACCAACCTGTCCGCCGCGGCGTCGTTCAACATTGAACTGGGTGCGGCCGATCAGGCTATCGAAGAGATCGTCGTGACCGCACAACTGGTGGCAGTACAGCAACTGGCCGTCGGACCTGGTTCGGCATTCAGTATCGACGATATCGAAGCGATGCCGAGCATCGCGCGCCAGATTCGAGATGTTATCCGTATTGATCCACGCGTCAGCCTCGGTCGTGCCGACAATGGCGCCGGCTCAGGCATCAACTGCCTGGGCGGGAACTCGCGTTCTAACTCATTTACGATTGACGGCGCCGTCGCAAGTGACGGATTCGGCCTCAACGAAGGCACGGGCACGTCGGCGCGCTTCGCGTTTCCGGTTCCCTACGATACGGTCGCCTCGGCGTCTGTCGAATTTGCCCCGATCGATGTTCAGTACAGCCAGTTCACGGGCTGTGCAATCAATATAGTTACCAAGCCCGGCTCAAACGAGTTCACCGGCTCGGCTTTCTACCTCTACAACGACAAAGGTCTGACGGGCACGACGATCAGCGGCCGCACGGTCATCAGCGATCCGTTCGAAGACAAGAACTTCGGCTTTGACGTCAGTGGCCCGATCATCAAGGACAAGCTGTTCTTCACCGTCGCTTACGAAGAGACGGACGAAGGCGGCGTACAGAACACTGGCCCGATTGGCGGCGGTTTCGCCAATGAAGACTTTTTGACCGTTGACGAAGCAAATGAAATTGCCGGCGTTCTCCTCAGTCAGTACGACCGCGATGTCGGCCCGATTGTTCGGAACCTGCCGCAGACAAGCGAGCGCTGGTTTGCCCGCTTCGACTGGAACATCAACGACAACCACCGCGCCGAGTTTACGTACACCAAGCTCGACGAGCTGAACCTCGATCCAGACGATCTCGGGTTCGGTGGTTTCACCTTCAAGGACAACTTTGAATTTGAAGGTATCGATCAGGAAACCATGTCGCTGCGAGTGTTCTCAAACTGGACGGACAGGCTTTCGACTGAGTTCCGTTATTCGAACTTTGACGTGATCGATATCCAGGGACCAGCCGGTGGCGGCGAAGCGCAGGAAGCGAACCCGATTACGCGTATCGAAGTTGGCGACATCTTCACCAGCGGACCGGGATTCTTCCGCTCTGCAAACGATCTGAAATACACCATCGACCAGATCAAGTTGTCGGCTGACTACGTGTTGGGCGACCACACGCTGACGGTCGGCTTTGAGCAGGAATCTCGTGATGTCTTTAACCTGTTCATTCCGGACGCAACGGGCACGATCAGCTTCGACGACACCGCTGCGCTGATCGCAGGTACGGCCAGCGCCATCGAAATGAACGGCTCTTACACCCAGGTTGCAGCTGATGCCGCCGCCGCCTTCAAGCGCGACATCAACAGCTTCTACCTGCAGGACGAGTGGCAGATCAACGATGTTCTTACTCTCATCGCTGGCGTCCGCTTCGACCAGTACAAGTCGGATGACCAACCGATCGCCAACCCCGTATTCGAGACACGCTATGGCTTCTCGAACACCCAGACCTTTGACGGCCTGGAAATGGTGCAGCCACGTCTCGGCCTGACCTGGGATCTCGGAGATAACAGGTTCGGCTCAAGCGTGCTCAGCGCCGGCTACGGCGTGTTTGGTGGCGGCGACCCGACGGTTCATTTCGCCAACGCTTACCAGAACTTCGGTGGTGCAATCGGCAATGGCGATGACGGCGATTTTCCGTGCACCGCGGCTGATCTGCAGGTCACAGACGTGTCCGGTCAGTTCACCGGCCTTCCGCAATGTATCCGCGATGCAGCAGCTGCCAGCGCCAATGCCAACACGGGCGCGGTTGCCGCTGTTGACCCAAACTTCGACCTGCCGGAAAACCATCGCTGGAGCATCGGCCTGAATCACGTCATGTCGTCCGACAGTTCGTGGCTCGACGGCTGGGAAATCCAGGCTGACTACATCTACACGGATCATAAGAATGCCGTCGACTGGGTTGACCTGAGACTGACTCCGAATGGCGTTATCTTGCCTGACGGACGTCCGCAGCACTTCGAAGTTGACCCGACGCTGCCTGGTTGTACCGCGACGTTCAATGGCATTCGCCAGGGATTCAGCAATGCCGGAACCAACGGCGGACCGTGTGACGATACGAGAAACAGCAATCAGGACGTCCTGATGACGAATGGCGTTGAGGGCTCAACCAAGTCATTCGCTATCCAGTTCGCGCGCGATCTTGAGTTCTCCGACAAGACGTCTCTGAACGTTGGCCTCGGCTACGCCTGGCTTGACGCGGAAGTCGGCAACCCGGTCAACAGCTCCACAGCCGGCTCGAGCTACGAAGAGGTAGCCGTGACCAACCTCAACAACGCTGCTCTGGGACCAGCGCTGTGGGCGAACGAGCATAACTTTGTGATTCGGGCTCGTCTGAAGCACTACTGGAACGACAATAACGCGACCTCGGTCTCAATGTTCTTCCAACGTCGTTCAGGTCGTCCGTTCAGTTACACGTATGAAGACGATACGGTCGAAGAGTACTTCGGCGATTCAGACGACGAAGAGCGCGTACTGCTCTATGTGCCGACTGGACCGAGCGATCCGCTGATGAACTTCTCAAACCTCTCGCAGGCTGAGATTGACGGTCTGTTCGATTTCTTCGACGCAACCGGCCTAAGCGCTTACGCGGGCGGCATCGCACCGAAGAATGCCTTCAACTCGCCTTGGAGCTCGGATCTCGATATGCGTATCCAGCAGGACATCGGCGTGTGGAAGGAACACCAGCTACAGATTTTCTTTGACATCGAAAATGTCCTGAATCTCTTCGGGTCTAGCAACAACAAGCGCTACGCCGACACGGGTGATATCCAG
Source organism: Chromatiales bacterium (assembly GCA_024679535.1). GTDB lineage: Bacteria > Pseudomonadota > Gammaproteobacteria > Steroidobacterales > Woeseiaceae > UBA1847. Next base: position 1,354 of record JAIBDF010000087.1, on the reverse strand, counting down.
GAAGGTGTTCGCGTTCTCGAGATCAACGAGAGATCGCCTGCGATTAACAATACCGACGAGTTCGAAATCACGCGCTGGTATGACGAAGGCCAGAACCTTGACGTTGATGACTCTGTCTGGCGCATCCAGATAGGCTTACGTTACAAGTTCTAACAAGCCAACAGCAGTAAAGAGAAAGGGCGGCCCTCGGGCCGCCCTTTTTTGTCCCCCTAAATCGGTACCAGTTACCGTATTTCTCAATAAATAGGGCGTCTACAACCGATTTAGGGTTCTAAATAAATAGGGTAACTGGTACCTATTGGAAGCAGGGTTGCTTGCCCTCGCGTAACTGGTGATAGCGGCGATTGTCGTTGGTAACCGGCACGCCAACGGCCTCGCCCTGGCCCTGGGCACCCAGGATCGCGTCGAGAACCAGGTACTTGAGCTCTGATCCCGGGCGTGACGCGAAGCGGTCCTTGGGAATATCGTAGCCGTCGCCACCCCCAAAGAGAAAGTCGGGAACGACGAGAACGTATTCCTTGTCGGGATCGATCTCCTGCCAGCCGTCATTCACCGGTACCTGCAAACTCACGATACGGTCGAACTCGTTGCGACTTCTATCCACGCAAACCCTGAAACCCGAGATCTGTGGAAAATAGCCCTGGGCTTGAGGACTACCGCGGTAACCGGCCTCCATGACGCGCTTGAACTCCGCGCCGGTCAGCATCGTGTAGCGCAGGAAAGAGCTAAAGCCGAATGTTCTGCCGATATCATCGAAGAGAATATCCTCTTCGATGTAGTCGTCGAGGCGCAGGGTGCCAGAGTTAATGAACGCGAAGTCCGCATCTGGCGCACCAAATGCAGTACGCATCTGGTCGGTGATGAAATTGCCCCAGCTCGTCTCCGCGCTTCTAACGGTTTCCTCACGAACATCCATTGCGAACGCCGCGGTGCCCACACGTGCGTTGAGGAAGGGAAACTTGTTCAGTAACCGGTCATTCCACTTGTCGGCCAGGACCTGGTACTCCGGATCGAACGGTATCGACTCATCCAGATCGATGCGCTTCTCGTTGATGGCGTAGCCACCCGACGAGTCGAACTCAACGTCAATCTGCCATATGACGCGAGCGTTCGACGCCCCTTTCATCACCGCGGCCGACGTGTCTCCAGCCGGGCTGTACTGCGGTTCGTGGTCGTGACCACCGACGATGAACGCGAGTTTCGGATGCTCGGCCTTCAGGCCGGCGAGTTCGACATCCTTCCACATGAGCAGGTGCGTGACGCCGATGATCAGGTCGACGTTACGGTTCTCGAGCTCAACAATCGTCTTCTCGGCGACCGCCTTGTAGTCGCGATCGATTTGCACGTAATCGCG